>CAZFOP010000498.1:0-2663 GCA_964520085.1 uncultured Solibacteraceae bacterium
AGGCAAGCGCGCCGAACCAGACACGGCCCGATTCCTCATTGGCGTCGCCCTGATCCACCGCAAACCACGGGTTGAAACCGTGGCTGGTATGGCCCTTACGGCTCTCCAGCACCTTCATGCCTTCATGGATCGGCTCGCGCACGAGCTGCGTTTCGGCGGCCCAGCGGCCAGTGAGGTAACTGAGCTGATAGCCGACGCCAGCGGGCATGTACCAGGCGGCGGACTGCGCGCTCTCGATGGTGAGCGCGTGCGCCGTGCCGTTGCGAATGGTGGCGGAGCGGCTGATGATGCCGTGCTCGGGATAAACGCGGTAGTGGAGGGTCACCTCGACGGAATCGCGAATGTCCTTGAGCGAGATATCGAGATCGTTGTCCGCGATGCGATGCGAGACATATTGCAGCACCAGGTCGCGGTCGCCATCTTCGCGCACGATCTTGAGCGCCGGTTCGTAGTAGCGCGTGCCGCCCCAGCCGGGGAACTCCTCGTTCTCCATCATCTGCCGCGGGTCGAACGACGAAAGCTCGCGGCCTGGCGTCAGCGCCGGCAGGTCGGCGAGGTTCCACAAAGGAGCGCCCCAATAAATGTGCCGTAGGGATCGATCGGGCGCGATTCCCATGACATAGGAACTCTGGCTGGTGGTCAGGAGAAAGACCTGGCGGTCTGCGGCGAATTGAATGGACTGGGCGAAGACGCCGGAGGCCAGGAGCAGGAAGATCGGAAGGCGGCGCATAGCGAATAACAGTATAGCGGCCAGCAGCGGGGAGTTGAACCGCCTCGCTGCCGAGCTACAATAGATCCATGGGATGCACGCCCTCCATATCGCGGCCGGCACTGTTCGGGTCCGACTAGCGACTTCCCTGCCTCGCGGCGCGTGGCTCGTTTGTTGAGACGCGCACTCTAAGCAAACCAACAAACAACTTGAGCAGGAGGTTGTCATGGGCAATGCCTTGGGTCAGGTGCGTCCGGATCTTCCAACGATCAACGGGCCGCTGCCGGGGCCGCGCGCGCGTGCTGTCATCGAGCGCGACGGGCGGGTGGTGTCACCATCTTACACGCGTTCTTACCCGCTGGTGGTGGAGCGCGGCGAAGGCGCGATGGTGGATGACGTGGATGGAAACCGCTTTCTGGATTTCAGCGCGGGCATCGCGGTGGTGGCCACCGGCCACTGCCATCCCCGAGTGGTGAAAGCGGTGCAGGAACAAGCGGCCCGGCTGATCCACATGTCGGGCACGGATTTCTATTACGAAGAGATGGTGGCTCTGGCGGAGAAGTTGGCCGCGATTGTACCCGGCGACATGGCGCGGCGTGTGTCGTTCGGCAATTCGGGCGCGGAGGCTATCGAGGGCGCGATCAAACTGGCGCGCTGGGCGACGAAACGCGATAAGATCATCGCGTTTTATGGCAGTTTTCATGGGCGCACCCTGGGAGCGCTCTCGCTCACCGCGCGCAAGGCGGTGCAGCGCGCCGGGTTCGGGCCGCTGCTGCCGGGCGTGGTCCACGCTCCGTACCCGAATTGCTACCGCTGCCCGTTCGGACAAAAGCCGGGGAATTGCGCGGTGGAGTGCGTCGGGTTTATCGAGAACACCCTGCTAAAGACCGTCGCGCCGGCGGAGGAAACGGCGGCCATCGTGGTGGAGCCGGTACAGGGCGAGGGCGGCTACATCGTGCCGCCGCGGATGTTTTTCGACGAACTCGCGCGAGTGGCGCGGCAGAATGGAATCCTGCTGATCTTCGACGAGGTGCAGAGCGGCATGGGGCGCACCGGCCGCATGTGGGCGGCGGATCATTTCGGCGCCGTGCCGGACATTCTGGCGGTGGCCAAGGGCATCGCGAGCGGGCTGCCGCTGGGAGCAACCGTAGCGCGAGCCGGCCTGATGACGTGGCCGCCGGGAGCGCACGCGTCCACTTTCGGCGGCAACCCGGTATCCTGCGCGGCGGCGCTGGTCACGATCGCGCTGCTCGAAGAGGAGCTAATCGCCAACGCGGCCCGGATGGGAGAGTACCTGATGGACCGCATGCGCGAGTGGCCGCGGCGCTTCGCGCGGGTGGGCGAAGTGCGCGGGCTGGGGCTGATGATCGGCATCGAAATGGTACGCGATCGATCCACGCGCGAGAAGGCGCCGGAGCTGCGCGACCGCGTGGTGCAGATGGCGTTTGAGCGCGGCCTGCTGGTGCTCGGCGCGGGCGACAATAGCGTGAGGCTCTGCCCGCCGCTGGTGGTGACGCGCGAGCAATGCGCCTTCGCTCTTGAGACACTGGAAGAGTGTTTGGCGGCAGCGGCAAAGCCGAATTAGAATAATGGCCACGGATAAACGCGGATAAGCGGAGCAACTTCTTGTTCTTGTCTCGGTTCTTAATCCGTGTCTATCTGTGTTCATTCGGGGCTCGAAATGACTTCTTCGATGAGAATCCTCGATGTCGGCTGCGGGATGCACAAGCAGGCGGGGGCGATCGGGATCGACCGCAATCCCGCGAGCCGCGCCGATGCGATTGTCGATCTGGACCGCTTCCCATACCCGTTCGCCGATGGTTCGTTCGACCGGATCACGGCCATCCACGTGATTGAGCACCTCTCGGACGTAATTCGCGCCATGGAGGAGTTTCATCGGCTGGTGCGGCCGGGCGGCACGGTGCGCATCGAGACGCCGCATTACACCGATTTC
>CAZFOP010000499.1:0-2647 GCA_964520085.1 uncultured Solibacteraceae bacterium
AGACCACGCCGAAGACCTGCGTGGCCTCGGGCGGCATTTACCGCTGGCACGACGATCGCGACGTGCCCGATACGTTCAGCGCCATTTACGAGTATGGCGATAACTTCCAAATCAACTACAGTTGCTTCTTCGGTAACGACCATTACGGTTATGGCGAGCAGGTTTGCGGCAACGAGGGCACCATCGAAGTGATGAACCGTCAGGACCTGTACTTCACTCCCGAAACTTATCACGGCAAGGCGCCGGCCGCCATCGCCGCCCGCCAGCCGATCCACCTCAACGGCAAGGCCGATTTTGGCGAAGCCGATGGCGTCAACAACCATTTCCGCAATTTCATTCAAGCCGTGCTCGGCAATGAGAAAGCAATCGCACCGCCGACGGTGGGCCACCAGGCCGCCATCTCCGGCCATATGGCCACGCTCTCGTTCCGCCACCAGAAGAAAGTAATCTGGGACGACGCAGCCGGCATCTACAGCTTCTCCTGAAATCGTGGCGCCGACTGTCAAGCCGGCTGAGTCGAGAGTCCTCTCGATTCTTCTTTGCAGCAGATTCTGGATTTGCGCGGAGGAGAAATGCCGAAACGAATCTCGGCTCAGCAGTTTTGCAAGCTGCGCCACGGGCGCCTGAAGGGCCCGCTCCGCGGCAGCCGCGCCGCGATGTTACAGTAACTTCGGTGCCGAAAAGACACGAATTGCTGCCGCTGGCCGTGTATGCGGCCGTGCTGGCGTGGCTGATCGGGCTGCGTCCTTTGTGGCTGGATGAGGTGTTGCAACTGGTCGCGTCCATGCAGCCGAATGCGCATAGCGCGATCCGCTGGATCACTTACAATCCGGGCGGGGCGCCGCTAGGTTATCTGGCGCAGCGCGTTTTCGTCTTGACGTTTGGCCTGACGCCGTGGGCTGCGCGTGCCGCGCCGGCGATCTTCGGCTTGCTTTCCGCCGCGACGCTACTCGGTTTCGCGCGCGATCTGAAGGCGGGTGTAATCGCGGTCGTGTTGGTGGCGTTTCTGGTGACGCCGTTGCAACTCCATTACGCGGTGGAAGGGCGTCCCTATTCGCAAGCGCTGTTCTTTTCGCTGGCGGCGCTGTGGTGCCTCTGGCGGCTGGCACAGGCGCCGTCGTGGAGAATGGCGGCGGCTTACGCCGCGTTTGTGACGGCCGGCTTGTACACGCAACCGCTCTCTGCGGCGGTGCAACTGGGAGCGCTGGCAGCGATTGCCTGCGGCGGGCGGCGTAGGGCGATGTGGTTGGGCGGGATGGCCCTGGCGATTGCCGGCCTGTTGTTTGCCCCCTGGTATTTCCACGTCAGGGGCGCGTGGCATTCCGGCATCGCCGCCAGCCAGTTTAGTTTCTCCCTGTCGCCAAGGATTCCCTGGATGCTCATCCGCGAGATTTCCGGCGGCGGTTATGTCGCTTCGCTTTCGCTGCTTGGCGCGGCAACGCTCTCGTGGCGCCGCGCGGACCCGCTCGCCCGGCGGTTTCTGCTCGGGAGCGTAATCTCCGGCATCGTCTGCGCAATTGCAGCCGACGCGATGTCTGGCTACTTCTTCGCCGTGCGCCAGGTTCTGTTCGTGCTGCCGCCGCTGCTGTTGCTCGCGACGGTCTGGCTGCCCCGCTCTCGCCGCGAATGGTGGCAACCGAGTCTGCTGGCGATTTTCCTGCTGGCCTCGCTGGCCAAGGATGTGCGCTATTTCCGCAGCCCCGGCGAAGATTGGCCCGGCGCGGCGCGTGCGCTGCTGGCGGCCACCAGTCACGGAGAGTGCGTGGTTGTGCCAAGTCCCGAACCGAAAGAGATGTACCAGCTTTTCGAGCCCGGCTTGCGGACCCGCTTCTGCAATGCGAGTGACGCGCCAGGGCCGGTAGTGATCGTCCAAAATCGCTACACGCTGGCCTCCAGTTTGGATGAAAGCACGCGCGTGTTGGCGGCGAAAGGACTTCGCGCCACGAGCGAAACTGACGTCTCCGGCGTGAGGCTCTTGTTGTTTCTTCCAGCGTCTCTTCCGGGCGATAAGGGCCTGCCGGAAAATAAGCTGGTCGACCCGCCCCAACCGCTCCCTATGGTCCCGGCTTTGATGCGCCCTTTCAGAGCCGCGACAATAGGGGGCGGTTAACGCAAGCTCCCGCTCAGAAATGAAAGCGGTAGCGCAGCTCCACATAGACCTGGCGGGGATCGATGAAATGCGTGCCGCCGAAAGTGTTGCTGGTATCGAGAAGATAGCGGGTGTTGGCA
Organism: uncultured Solibacteraceae bacterium; assembly: GCA_964520085.1. GTDB lineage: Bacteria > Acidobacteriota > Terriglobia > Bryobacterales > Bryobacteraceae > Bog-375. The sequence continues at coordinate 2,230 of CAZFOP010000499.1, forward strand.
ATGTTCACGGCGTTCGCGGAAATCGTCCAGGCTTCGCGGAATTGCTTGCCCACCGCGAGATCGAAAGTCCAGTGCGGCGGCAAGTGTGATGGGCCGTCCTGATTGAGGAACCCCGATCCGAACTGGCTGACCGGCGTCACCCACAGGTTCCCCGGCAGGCTCAGCGAGAGCACCGTCGTGACCGTGTTGCGCTGGTCGTGATCGAGCAGGAAATTCCCGGACGGCGCCGCTTCGAGCAAGCCGCCGGTGATCGGGCCGATCCCCTGCGCGGTCTGATTCGACCATGCGACGCGCCATTGCGCCCGGCCGAACAGACGCGGTGAACGGAGCGTAACCTCCGTGCCGCTGATGATCGCGCCGAGGTCGGTCAGCGGAATGAAGATGCCCGAATCGCCGATTACGTCGTGATCGAGGAAGT
>CAZFOP010000500.1:0-2629 GCA_964520085.1 uncultured Solibacteraceae bacterium
GGCGGTGCCCCACTCCCGTTTCACTGTGGCCGCTGAAACTCCCAAGCACTCGGCGGTCTCCTCAATCGAAAGTCCGCCGAAATAGCGCAGCTCGACGACCTTGCCTTGTTGCGGATCGAGCTTGGCCAACTCGTCGAGCGAGTAGTTCAGCGCCAACACGTCGATGGCGGGCGAAGGGAAGATGCCGAAGGCGTCCTCCAGCGTGACGGCGTTCGCGAAACCTTCGCGCTTGGCCGCATTGCGTGCCTTGGCGTGATTAATCAGCACGCGCCGCATCATGGTGGCAGCCACGCCCAGAAAGTGCGCGCGGTTGCGCCAATCCACCGACCGCTGGCCGACCAGACGCAGGTAGGCCTCATGCACCAAAGCCGTCGGTTGCAGCGTGTGATCCGGCCGTTCCACGGCCAGCAGCCGCTGCGCCAGGCGGCGCAGCTCGTCATAGACGAGAGGCGTCATCTCGTCCAACGCGGCCTTGTCGCCCTCCCCAAACCTCACCAGCAGTTGGGCGACATCCTGAGGCAACAAACCAGAACCTCCTGGGACTCACTCACATTCTACAATGGGGCGGCCATTCCACATCTCCCACACTGGTTTCCGCAAGAGACGTGCGTTCACGGCCGTTGTTGGCGCGAGCTTGGGCGACCGGACACTTGCCGGCAATTTGGCTACAATCAACTGCTATGAAACGTTTGGCTTTGTTCCTGTCGCTGGCGGCGGGCTTGGGGCTAGCCGCCGCTCCGGAAGAGTTCGCAACCTCCGCCGGCACGCTCCGGCTCACACCCATCCAGCACGCCAGCCTGATGATTCAGGCCGGCGGAAAAGTCTTGTACGTCGATCCCGCCATGGGCTCGTACGACGGATTGCCCGCGGCCGACTTCATACTGATCTCGCACATCCATCCCGACCACATGGCGCCCGCAATCGTGGACAAGCTGCGCAAGCCGGGCACGGTGATTCTGGGGCCCAAGACCGTCGCCCCCAGCGTCGCCGGATGTACTGTGATCTCGAACGGCGAATCGAAAACCCTTGGGCCCTTCGTGGTCGAAGCCGTGCCGGCTTATAACCTGAAGCGCGGTCCCGCGCTGGGCGAGTTTTTCCATCCTAAGGGCCGCGACAACGGCTATGTGGTCGCTTACGGCGGCAAGCGTTTTTACTTCAGCGCCGACACCGAGGGCGTTCCCGAGATGCGCGCGCTCAAGAACATCGACGTCGCCTTCATCTGCATGAACCTGCCTTACACCATGCCGCCCGAGGAAGCCGCCGACGCGATGCGCGCTTTTCATCCGGCGATTGTCTATCCGTATCACTATCGCGGCAGCGATCTCGCCGTATTCACCAAAGCCCTCGCCGGCACCGGCATCGAGGTGCGGCTGCGCGACTGGTACGCGAAGTAAGGCATGGCGCAGGCCCCGGCCTGCGAACCGGAGTTGCTGGATTCTGGCCAAGTCGTATTTGGACGCTCGCTTGCTGTCGAGGTGCCGTGGTTTAGCGAGGATCGACACGGCGAGCAGTGCTTGGTCCTATCCGTTCGGCGAGGGTCTGGGAGCGGGCCAACATGGCAGGTCGAGAATCTGCCTCACTCTATCCGGCCGCGATCAGATGCACTGACGTGGTCTTGACGATGGCCGCCAGCGATTCGCCCGGCCGCAGATTGAGGTCGGCGGCGGATTGCGCGGTAACCAGCGCAACCATCGGGAAGCCGCAATCCATTTCGACTCGTGCCAACGGTCCTTCGATGGATATTGCGCGCACGACCCCGGCCAGCCGGTTGCGCTGCGTAGACGCGCCCGCCGCATCGCGGGTGAGCGCCACGTCTTCAGCGCGGATCGAGGCCAGCAGCGGACCGCTCTCGCCGTCATCCAGGCACTCGATCGCGGCGCTGCCAACGCGCAAATGCAGCAGCCCCGCCGCGCGCGAAACGATTTCCGCAGGCAGAATATTTTCCACTCCCACCGCTTCGGCCACTTGCGCCGTTGCCGGCCGCGCGAAGACCTCGCGCACAGGACCTGATTGCAGGATGCGGCCATCCACCATCACCGCCATCCAATCGGCCAGCGCAATGGCCTCGATGCGATCGTGAGTCACAACGATGCTGGGCACGCCGGCCTGGACGAGCAACCCGCGCAACTCGCGGCGGGTGCGGGTGCGCAACGGCCCATCGAGCGCCGAAAGCGGTTCGTCGAGCAAGAGCAGATCCGGTTCGGCGGCGAGTGCGCGCGCCAGCGCCACCCGCTGCTGTTCGCCGCCCGAAATGGCGCGCGGCATTCGCCCGGCCAAGCCGTTGAGACCGAAGCGTTCCATCATGAGCGCGGACGCCTCCGCCTTTGCGGCGAAAGCCACGTTGCACTCCACCGTCAGGTGCGGGAACAGCGCGTAGTGCTGAAACACGAAACCGGCGCGGCGCTGCTGCGGGTCAAGCCAGATGCCACGCGAGGTGTCGCACCAGGTTCGATCGCGAAAGACGATGCTCCCCGCGTCCGGCCGTTCCAGTCCCGCCAGCAGGCGCAGCAGCGTGGTCTTGCCGGCGCCCGAAGGACCGAACAGGACCGTCACCGGCGCCTGCTCGAGCGGTAAAGCCAGCGCGGCATCGAGGCGAAAGCCTCCCGGCAGCGCACAGCGGCAATCGGCG
>CAZFOP010000501.1:0-2625 GCA_964520085.1 uncultured Solibacteraceae bacterium
TGGAAGCCATCGGCATCGATCTCCGCAAGCACGACATCAAGTTCGAAGAGGACAATTGGGAATCGCCCACGCTGGGCGCTTGGGGCATCGGCTGGCAGGTGATGCTGGACGGCCTCGAGATCACCCAATTCACCTACTTCCAGCAGTGCGGCGGCATCGATCTCGATCTGGTTCCCGCCGAGCTGACCTACGGCCTGGAGCGGCTCACCGCGTTCCTCCAGGTACGAGACAGCGTTTATGACATCGAGTGGGCCAAGGGCTTTTCTTACGGCGACGTGCGCTATCGGGACGAGTTGCAGTATTCGGTTTACAATTTCGAGATGGCGGACATCGCCATGCTCTGGAAGCTGTTCGAACTGCACGAGGGCGAAGCGGCGCGCCTGCTGAAGCTTTACAATCCCAAGGCCGCGGACAAGGGCCGCTTCCCGTTGCTTCCGGCATACGACCAGGTGCTGAAGTGCTCGAACATCTTTAACACCCTCGATGCGCGCGGCGCCATTAGCGTCACCGAGCGCGTGGGCGTGATTCAGCGCGTTCGCAAGCTCGCGGTGGGCGTGGCGCATGCCTGGGCGGATCAACGGCAGCCGGTTGTGGCGGAGGTGGCGCAGTGAGTGCCCTGCTCCCCTTCCTGCTGGAAATCGGCACCGAGGAAATTCCAGATTGGATGATACCGGCGGCACTGGAAAGCTTGCGTGTGCTGTTCGAGAAGTTGGACATTGCGCACGATTCCGTAACGCTGGACGCGACGCCGCGCCGCCTGGTGCTCCGCGCCGACGGTTTGCCGGCGCGCCAGGCCGACAGCGAAGAGCGTGTGCTCGGTCCCGCCAAATCGGCCAAACAGCAGGCCGTGGCCGGCTTCGCCCGTAAGCACGGCGTGGCGCCCGAAGCGCTCACGGTGGAATCAACGCCCAAGGGCGATTACTACACGTTTGTCAGAACCGTGACGGGCCGCGCCACGCGCGATATCCTCGCGGAGTCGCTCGGCGGCATCATTCTGCAAATTGGTTTTCCCAAGACCATGTACTGGACCGGCAAGGGTGGCCCGCGCTTCATCCGGCCCATCCGCTGGATCGTGGCGCTGCTGGGCGATGAGGTTGTGCCGTTCGAAATCGCCAGTGTACGCTCCGGCGCGATAACGTCCGGCCATCGGCGGCTGGGCGCGCACGCGATCGCCGTCACCATTGCCGACTATGAGCAGCGGCTGCGCGAGAACCACGTGATACTTTCGGCCGAAGAGCGCCGCAACAAGATCCGCAAGGAACTGGCTGGCGTGCGCGTCAAGCCCGATCCCGCGCTGTTGGAGACGCTGGTCTACCTCACCGAGTATCCGACGCCAATCGTGGGCAGCTTCGATACCGAGTTCCTCGCGCTGCCCGAAGAAGTTCTGGTTACCGTGATGCGCCATCACCAGAAATATTTTTCGGTGGAGGACGAGCACGGCAAGCTAGCGCCGCAGTTCGTCGCGGTGATGAATATCCCTTCCGATCCGGATGGCTTCGTACGCCGCGGCAATGAGCGCGTGCTGCGCGCACGGTTTAACGATGCGCGCTTCTTCTGGGAGACCGATCAGAAGAAACCGCTTGCCGCGCGCGTGCCCGATCTGGCGCATGTTACTTTTCAGGCTAAGTTGGGCTCCTATCTCGAAAAAACCGAGCGAGCGAAAGCATTAGTGGCTACACTCGGCGGCGACGCGAATGCGGTGCGCGCCGCGGAGCTGGCTAAGTGCGATCTCACCACCGAACTGGTCAAGGAATTTACCGAGCTGCAAGGCGTGGTCGGCGGCCTCTACGCGCGCGCGCAGGGCGAGCCGGAGCCAGTCTGGCAGGCGATTTACGATCACTACAAACCGGAGAGCATGGAAGATGCGATCCCGCGCAACCGCACGGGTCAAATCGTGGCGCTGGCCGACAAGCTCGACACGCTGCGCGGCTGCTTCGGCGTTGGCCTGATCCCCACCGGTTCGCGCGATCCATTCGCGTTGAGGCGCGCGGCGCAAGGCGTGGTGAAGATCCTGGTGGAAGGCAAGATCGACCTCGATCTAGCGCCCTTGGTGAACGACGGGACGGACGGAGCGAAGGCGCTCGCGGAGTTTTTGCAGGATCGCATTCGATATTATTTCAAGGATGTTCGCGGCTTCCTGTACGACGAAGTCAACGCGGCGATAGCCGCCGGCTGGAGTAACCTGGCAGATCTGGAAGCGCGGTTGATTCGCATCCGGAATCTGCGCTCGTCGCCGGATTTCGAGCCGCTCGCGGCAAGTTTCAAGCGCATCCGTAATATTCTCGACCAGCAGAAGTTCGCGGGCGCAAGCGCCGTGGCGATCGATCCGAAGTTGTTGCAGGACGGGCCGGAGCGCGACCTATACGACGAATACCGGCGCATTGCAGGCCAGCCGATCGAATCGGTGGTTTCGCGACTGCGGCCGAAAGTCGATCTGTTTTTCGACAAGGTGTTAGTAAATGCGCCGGAGGACGATATTCGGCGCAATCGCTTGATGTTACTCGGCACGCTATTATTGGAGTTTTCCAACATAGCGGACTTTTCGGAAATTGTAACTACAGCATAGGAGCTAAAGCATGAAGAAGTATGTCTATTCGTTCGGCAACGGAACCGCCGACGGTGACG
>CAZFOP010000502.1:0-2613 GCA_964520085.1 uncultured Solibacteraceae bacterium
CGGCGTTTCCCCGACCCGGTGATTTCGGAGCTACTGTCAAAAGCTCCATGGCTAAACTACACTACTTGGGGTGGGCTGCCGCCATAGCCTGCTAAGAAACGAGAGCCGCGTTGCCGCGAGGACGTGCGGAAGCGCGAGGCTCCTTGCTGCCAGTGAACCCGTTGGGAAAGGCGGCAGTGATCGCAGAAAACTTCCTATATCCCGAAATAGCGCCGCCAGCTTGGCGTGCCGGAATTGGGCACTCCTGAAGCTCCGACGAGGGCTATCTACGATTCGGGGATCGCCATGGTAGATCGTTCGCCAGACCCATAGTGGAATGCAGGTCTGCGAAGCACCGTGCACGAGCGGCTTCGCCCTCCCGGTGTTCCGGCGTACGACATCAAGGGATTCAACGCACAGTACTATACCATTGGAGATCCCGTGATGTGGCTGCACAACGACTACTCGCGAGGGTTGTTCAACGGGCTGATTGGCCAGGTCAAGTCGATGCCAGAGAGCCCCGGAGAACGATGGCTGGAAGTTCTCTTCGACGGCGAACCATCGCCTCGTACACTTCAACTGGAAGACCTCATGGACCTCACGCTGGCTCATGCGATCGCCTGCCACAAGCTGCAGGGCAGTCAGGCGGCGCGCGTAGTGGTGCCGATCTACGAATCCCGGCTGCTCGACCGCTCTTGGGTGTACACGGTCATTGCGCGAGCTGAACATCAGGTAATTCTGGTGGGCGATCTGAACGTGCTGCACTTTACTCTCAAGAGGCGCTGGACCTCCGAAAATCGGCGAACTGGATTCGCATGGCCTCCCTGCATTCGCAGCGATGAAAGCCTCCCCGCCAGATGCTGTTCTGGCTCCTGACGCGGTCGCAAGATTGGCGTGGGACGAGCATTGGGGGCAATCCTCTGTTGTTCGGAGTGGACAAGTGGATTAATCTGAGCTATATGTCCCTGGCTCGACTGCGGGATAGCTTTGGACTGGCGCTATTATCGATTCTCTTCGTTGCGAGCGTCTACCGGGCTTGGTCGCTCTCAATCTCGATGGATGAAGCGCACACGTACTTAAGCTTTGTGGCCCCGCCGTTGACGCAGATTCTAACAACGTATTCCCCCAACCACCATGTCCTCTTCAGCCTTCTTGCGAAGGCGAGTATTCAGACATTCGGTGTGTCGGAACTCTCGCTTCGCCTCCCGGCTCTTCTAGGCTGTCTTCTGTTTTTCTCTGCGACCTGGGGCATCGGTCGGGTTCTGTTTGAAAAGCGCTCCACGATGCTTCTGTCCCTTTGTCTGGTGACCTTGAACCCCCTCACTTTCGACTACATGTCTCAAGCGCGCGGATATAGCCTGTCACTCGGTTTTTATCTGTTCGGTGTTCTCTCTCTGATCCGGTTTCCGCTAATCGAATCCTCGAACCGGAAAAGCTCAAGGCTGGTCCTGGCGGGCCTACTGCTTGGGCTGGCGGTCGCTGCCAACATCGCATTCGGCATACCTGTTCTCGCCCTGAATCTCTTGTTTGGCGCGGCGCTTGCCGCGCACTTATCCGGCCTCAAAGCCATGAGTTGGCTGTTTTGTTCCGAAAGCATCGCCTTCTGTGCTATAGCGGGCAGTCCTCTTTTGCATGCCGACCGGGGGGAGTTTATTGGCGGGTTTGCTTCTGTTTTTGATACTCTTAGCAATTTTTCCATTGCCTGTGTCATACACGACTGGGATGGAAACGGGGTGTGGACGAAACCGATAAATGTTTGGACATCGTATTTCCTCTATCCCGCCTTCCGCATTGTTGTTCTCATCGTGCTGGGAACAGTTACCTGTTTGCTGGCAGGATATCTGTGGCGGCGGCTCAAATTGCGAAACCCCAATGGATTCAAAGTGGCCTCGAACGACTATTGGCTTTTCTTTTTCGGGGGCAGTCTCATTCTCAGCGTGGCGATGTTAATTGTGGCCCACTCTGCGGCCGACGCGCCATACCCATTTGCTCGAATGGTCATCTATTGCTGGCCCTTGCTGGTATTCACTACGTGCCTTCTGATCGAGCGACTCCATACTGGAAAGATGGTTCTGAGGCTGTTCTTCACTCTGCTTCTCCTGTTTTCTTTTATAATCGTGATCCAGTCCGGACTGCAATTCGACATGGATCACTTTGGATGGCTGGAATATAGTGCAGGCACGAAACAGGCTGCGAGAATCATACGCGACCGTGAGGCCGATTCACACCGCGAGGTCTCAATATCCACCAGTTGGTCCCTCTATGCGTGCCTCAATTATTACGAGTCTGTTTATTCAATGAAGCGATGGCGGCTGAAGGTGAGATCGGCTTCCCCTCAGCCAGATGACTATCTTGTGATCGATGTCTTCGAAGCTCGAAACGGAGTTCCCCCCCGGCTACAGACAGGTTTGGCGCGATCCGCTTTCGGGAGCGGTACTTGCCGTGCCGCTTGGAGGCACACGGGGCAGCCGGGGACGGGAAACCGTTCCGGCCGTTACCCGCAACTAGTCGCGTAGCGGTTACGAATCGCGGAGGGCGAATCGACTTGGTCGTATCACGCCCGCCGCTGACATTTGAGGGTTTGATTCCTCGCTGACGCAACGTTTACGTTCTCCGCAGCAGACGTAGGAACGG
>CAZFOP010000503.1:0-2607 GCA_964520085.1 uncultured Solibacteraceae bacterium
GACCGGCGCGCTCACCTGGAAAGACAAGGTGGAATACCCCGAGCACGAAGACAGCGGCCTGCGCCCCACCGACCTGCTGCACCTGGTGATGCCCGGCGGCAGCGGTTTGCGCTCCGACCCGTTCACGGGGATAGTGGCGCTCAGCCTGGCGGCGATCGCGGTCTGGACCTCGTTCCGCCGGCGCGAGGTGCGCATGTTCCTGCTGCTGGCTATCGCCGCGCTGCTGTATGCCTTGTCCCATTTCGATCCGCTCTACGGAGTCCTATACGCGCTGGGGCCGATGATCGAGAAATCGCGCGCACCGATCGTCGTTCTCTCCGTCTTTCAATTTGCCGTGGCATCTCTGGTGGCCCTGGGCGCCAACGCGCTGGCCTCCGGCGGCGCCGCGCACTGCCGCGCGATCTCGAAGCCGCTGCTCTGGTTCGGCGGCTTGACGTTCGGGCTTTTCACGCTGATGACTTACCTCAGGCCGGCGGTGACAAGCTCGATTGTGGATGGAGATCCGCGCCCGGGCATGATCGGCCTGGTGGCGCTGCTCGCCGCGGCACTCTACACGGCCTGGTTCCGTGGCCTGCTGAGCCGCCGATGGCTGCTCGCCTGCGCCGCGCTGCTGATCGTCATCGAACAGGGAAACGAAGTCGGCTGGGGCTGGGCGCACGTGCGCGACGACAAGCACATGACGCTGGTCAACGCCCTTTACGACACGCGCGACCTGGCCGTTTTTCTGCGCTCTCAACCCGGCGAGAAGCGCCTGGAAATCAACGACCAGGAATTGCACTTCAGTTTCGGCGACTGGTATCGTTTCCCCGCCGCGCACTCCATGACCGCCAGCATGTTGACGGCGACCTCGGAACTTGGCGGCTGGTGGGAAGATCGCCTGGTGCGCATGTACGGCATGAACTACGCCATCAGCCGCGGTCCCACGCGTGGCGGCCAGCAGGACGTGTTCACCGGCAAGAGCGGCTTCAAGATCTGGCACACCGCCGACACGTTTCCGCGCGCGTGGATTGTACATCAGACGGTAACGGCGCCCAACGATAGCGCGGCCATCGACATGGTCCACGACGCGAAGCTCGATCTGCGCAAGACGGCGGTGATGGTGAAGGCGCAACCCACCCTCGCTCCGTGCGGCGGCGACGATCGCGTGACCGGCTATTACGAGAATCCGTCCCAGGTCTGGGTCAACGTCGAGATGGCGTGCCAGGGTATGGTCATCGTCAGCGACAACTGGTATCCCGGCTGGCGTGCCGAGGTGGATGGGCGGCCGGTTGGAATCTGGAAGGTCAACACCGTGATCCGCGGCGTGGTGGTCGATGCGGGTAAGCATACGGTGGCGATGCGCTACCGGCCACTGTCGGTTTACTTCGGCTTCGCGCTCACGCTGCTGGGGCTGGCGGCTGCGGTGGTGCTGCACAAGCGCAGGGAGACGGATGGGGCGGACACGCTCGGTGGCGCAGCGCCGGACGTGTGACCGGATCTTGCCGCAGGCCTGGTCCGTGGCAAGACTTTGGCGCGCCGGGCGGAACTTGCCGGTTGATTTCCAATTACTTCGGCGATGGCATGCGATCTGCAATTGCAGTTCGCATGAGTATCGGTTCGCTTTCCCATTTCGCCAACGGTTACGTCGAGTCTCTGATTAACAGGGCTCTGAGCGGTCAGTCGAACGGCAGCACCGCCACCAGCGGGTCTTCGTCCACGTCCCAGACTCCGGACACCAACCAACTATCGCCCTTTGCCGAGCTGCTGAGCACATTGCAGCAGCTTCAGCAGTCGAGTTCCACGCAGTACAGCCAAGTCACGCAACAAATTGCGACCAATCTCACGACCGCCGCCAGCACAGCGACGTCGGACGGCAACAACACCCTCGCCAACACGCACACGCAATTGGCCACCGATTTCACCAATGCCTCGACCAACGACCAGCTCCCGAACATCCAGGATCTGGCGACCGCGATGCAAGAGCACGGCCATCATGGCCATCACGGAATGGCTGGCGCCAGCGGAGCGTCCTCCGGCAGCTCAACGGGCACTTCGACCAGCAGTTCGACCGGCGCTTCGGCGAGTAACACGATCAGCGAGCTGCTCAGTCAACTGATTGCCAGCTATCAGTCCACGACGAGCGTCAACCAATCGACGGACCCTATGTCCATCATCTCCAGCACGCTGGCCAGCGCGGGAATTAACCTGTAGGTTGGCCGTAGCTCCAACGGCCTTCGACGCCGGTGTTTTAAGGTAGCGCCGGCGGTTTTGCCGCCGGTGCCTTTTCTTCGTCTCGATTCCTGTGTGCTGCTGGCTCCGCCCGCTCGAGGTTCCCCCAAAGACTTCGCCGTCTGACGGCCTGTTCCGAAGAGTGGCTTTGGTCAAGCGCCTACCAGCCACAAAACACCGGCGGCAAGAGACCACCGGCGGTACCGCATCTACATCTCGTACGCCCGAATTCCGGCCCACTGGCCCGACGCGGCACGCTACAATAATTTCGGAGTACAGGGCCAGTTATGCCGAGGCGTCTCGCCCGTAAGCTGATGCTCTCGATCACGGTGATCGTGATCATCGTGGCGGCGGTTTCCGGGCTGGTGAACATCAAGACCGAGGAGCGGCAGCTTCTCA
>CAZFOP010000504.1:0-2575 GCA_964520085.1 uncultured Solibacteraceae bacterium
TCCTGTTCATCGGCATTCTGGAGGATTCCGGCTACCTGGCGCGCGCGGCGCTGATCGCGGATCGCACCATGGCGCGCTTCGGCCTACAAGGCAAATCGTTCATCCCACTGCTATCGGCCTATGCCTGCGCGGTGCCGGCGATTCTCTCCACCCGCACCATTGAAAACAAGCGCGACCGCACGGCCACCATCCTGATTGCGCCTTTCATGACGTGCGCGGCGCGGTTTCCCGTCTACACGCTGATCATCGCGGCCTTTATGCCCAACCGGCAACTGTTGGGTTTCCTCAGCGTACGCACGGTGGCGATGATCGGCCTCTATGCGCTGGGATTCGTGGTCGCGGTGTTGACGGCGCGGGTGCTGAAATCGTCCATTTTGAAAAGCGGACGCACGCCGTTCGTCCTGGAGATGCCGGCCTACCGCTGGCCCACGGTGCAATCGCTCGGGCTGCGGCTGTTCGACCGCTCGAAGGTTTTTCTGCGCCGCGCCGGCACGGTGATTCTGCTGGTGACGGTGCTGCTATGGATGGCGGCGCACGTGCCGTACACACACGGCCATCCTCCGGCCATTCGGGATAGCCTGGCGGGCACGCTGGGCCGCACCATCGAACCGGTCATCCGGCCGCTCGGTTTCGATTGGAAGATCGGCATTGGCATTATCACCTCCTTCGCCGCGCGCGAGACCATCATCGCCACGCTGGGCGCAATCTATGGCATGGACCATCCGGATGCTACCAGCATGGATTTGCAAAGCGCCCTGCGTCACGACCTCACGCCCGGCGCGGCGGTGGCGCTGCTGATCTTCTTCGCATTCGCCATGCAGTGCGTTTCCACCGTAGCCGTGGTGCGGCGCGAGACGGGCGGCTGGAAGTGGCCGCTGGCCCAGTTTGCCTACATGAGCGCGCTCGCTTACGGCGGAGCGTTCTTGGCATTACACCTGATGCGGTTCGTGTAGCGGCGAAGCGCTCGCCAAACGGCAGGTTGTTTTCCGGCTTCGTGGCGACCAGAACCGCAGATAAAGCAAATACGGTTGAAGATGTTCTGAGCTTGCACTTCCGGTCACTTTTTCAGCACCCTGCAAAGCACGCCTCGCTAATTCCGCGCGCGGTATGATTGGGGCTGATATGAGCGCCGGAATTGCCATCCGCGCGCCGCGGGGCGGCGCCATTTCCTGCAAGGGCTGGCATCAGGAAGCCGCCTTGCGCATGTTGCACAACAACCTGGATCCGGAGGTCGCCGAGAAGCCGGATCAGTTGATCGTGTACGGCGGCACCGGGCGCGCGGCGCGAAGCTGGGAGGCGTTCCACGCGATCGTTCGCGCACTCAGATCGCTCGAAAACGACGAGACGCTGCTGGTGCAATCGGGCCGGCCGGTGGGCATTTTCCGCACTTCTCCGGAAGCGCCGCGCGTGCTGATCGCCAATTCGAACCTGGTGGGCCACTGGTCGAACTGGGACGAATTCAATCGCCTCGAGCGGCTGGGCCTGACAATGTACGGACAAATGACGGCGGGCTCGTGGATCTATATCGGCAGCCAGGGCATCGTACAAGGAACCTTCGAGACGTTCGCGGCGGTAGCGCGCAAGCACTTCGGCGGATCGTTGGCGGGCAAGCTGGTGGTGTCGGGCGGCATGGGCGGGATGGGCGGCGCGCAGCCGTTGGCCGCAGTGATGAACGGATCGTGCTTCCTGGGCATCGATGTCGATCCGGACCGCATCCGCCGCCGGCTGGACACGGGCTACTGCGACCGCATGGAGCGCAGCCTGGATGTTGCATTGGCGGCGCTCGATGAGACGCGGGCTCGCGGCGAAGCGATTTCGGTCGGGCTGGTGGGCAACTGCGCCGACGTGGTGCCAGAGCTGGCGCGGCGCGGAATCGTGCCGGACGTGCTTACCGACCAGACCAGCGCGCACGATCCGTTGAATGGCTACGTGCCGCATGGCATGGTGCTTGCGGAAGCGGCCGCGTTGCGAGCCGCCGATCCCGCCGAATACGTGCAGCGCTCGACCGCGTCGATGGGCGTGCACGTCGCGGCCATGCTGGAGCTGCAAAAGCGCGGCGCGGTGACGTTCGATTACGGCAACAACATACGCACGCACGCGAAGAACGCCGGTGTGGAGCGCGCTTTCGACATTCCCGGCTTCGTGCCCGAGTATATACGCCCGCTGTTCTGCCACGGCCGCGGCCCATTCCGCTGGGTAGCACTTTCGGGCGATCCGGCGGACATCGCTCGCACCGACAGGCTGGCGCTCGAACTGTTTCCGCGCGACGAGACACTGGCGCGGTGGCTGCCGCTAGCGCATAAGCGGATCCAATTTCAAGGGCTGCCGGCGCGCATTTGCTGGTTGGGTTACGGAGAACGCGCCGAATTCGGCGTGGCGATCAACCGGCTGGTGCGCTCGGGCGAGTTGAAGGCGCCGATCGTGATTGGCCGCGACCATCTGGACGCGGGCTCGGTGGCATCGCCCTTCCGCGAAACGGAAGCGATGCGCGATGGCTCGGACGCGATCGCCGATTGGCCACTGCTCAACGCGATGGTGAATATCGCCGCCGGGGCGAGCTGGGTGTCGATCCACA
>CAZFOP010000505.1:0-2543 GCA_964520085.1 uncultured Solibacteraceae bacterium
GAAGACGCCTTTGCGGACGGCCACGTTGGTCGGATTGCAGCAGCCGGTGAATCCTGCCGGATCGATCCCGTCGAAGCGCCCCATGTGGCCGAGCAGTTCGCCGCCCGGCGAATACCGCTCGACGCGATGCTTGCCTGGGTTGGCCGCGTAGATCGTGTCGTGCGCGTCGACACCGAAATCCACCACGCCGTTCGGAATCAGCAGCCCGTTTACACGATTGTCTTTGCCGATGTTGTTGACGAATTTTCCGCCGCGGTCGAACCGCCGAATGGCGCGGTCCGCGGCGTCCCCGGCCAGCACGCCGTCTTTCGTGAAGCCGACCGCCGTCACGCGGCCCAGCAGCTTTTCGTCGCGCCAGGTGTTGACGAGCTTTCCGGAACCGTCGAAGATTTCAATCTGTCCGACTTGGCCGGCGTAGACCGAGCCGTCGCTGGCGACCGCCACGGATAGCACCGGCCTCGTGGCCGGCCATCGCTTCTTCAGCCGGCCCGCGGGATCGAAGACCTTGATTTCGGAATCGCCGGCGGCGTAGAGTTGCTCGTGAGCGTCAACTGCGATGCCGCGCAGCGTAGCCGTGAATTTGTCGGGAGCGACACCCTTGCCGCCAATGAGCTGAACGTGCCGGTATTGCATGGCGCGATTTCCTCTCCTCCATTACCCTCTTACGTCAAGACAGATCATCTGGTTCAAATCCCGCACCACCAACTTGCCGTCCGACAATGCCATCGGTGCCCAGACTTCCTCTCCGTTCAAAACCGGAGCGCTCGAGAGCTCGTTGTACCCGCTAGTGCTCGCCTCAATCAGACGCAACTTGCCCGTGTCGCCATCCATCACGAAAAACATGCCGTCCGCCAGCAGTAAGCCGCCCAGGCCGAACGACGCTTTCCCTTCGCTGGTCCAGACTTCCTTGCCGTCGAAGCTCAGGCAAGTCAGCAAGCCGCGCTTCTTCTTCCCGACGGCGAACAGGCGGCCCTTGTACACGATTGGCGTGTGCACTTCGGAGTTCCACTCGTTGTGCTGCATGTCGAAGACGCTCTCGGCTTTGAAGGCGTCTCCCGTCCGCCGCACCCGAACCATCACGCTGCCCGAGTCGTAACTGGCGGTCATGAAGACTAACTCGTCGCTCACGGATACCGGCGACGGTGCTACGGCCACGTTGAACTTGCGCGGAAACGCCCACAGCAGCTTGCCATCCCTGGCACCGACGCCCAGCGGCCCGGCCAGCGTTCCATAAAGGTATTGCTTGACTCCGCCCAGCATGGCTGGCATCACCGAAGCGTGTGACATCGTCAGTTGCCCCGGATTGGGCGTGCGCCAGATCTCCTTGCCGGTGGCCTTATCGAGCGCGACCATTATCGCCGCTCCGCCGGTGGCGATGATCACCCGGTCCGATTCCTGCAGCGGGTTTTGGCCGTTGTACCAGGACGGGATCGTGGACTTGTATTCCTCGACCAGGCTCTTGCGCCAGATCTGTTTGCCCGTCTTCGCGTCCAGGCAATGCAGCACGGCTTTCGGATCGAGCGAAATCACGAAACGCCCGTCCACGGCGGGGACCGTGCGCGTAATCGCGTGGTTGGCGCGAATCTCGCGGGCTTCGCGGAACTGCCAGATCTGCTTGCCATCCGCCAGAGAGCGGCAGTTCGCGATCCACTCCGATTTTTTCACATCGTAATCGTGGTGGTAGACACGGCCGCCGATGATCGCGGCGCCGGCGTACCCTTGTTCCACGGGGACCGACCACAGACATTTCGGTCCGCCGGCCGGCCATTTACGCAATAGTCCTGTTTCCCTAGAGACATTACTGCGGTCCGGCCCGCGGAACTGCGGCCAATCCATACCTCGCGCCGCCGGCAGCAGCGCGGAAACACCCCATGAGCCGGCCCCGATGATCCAACCACGCCGCGTGAGCATCTCTGAGTAACATTTTACAGCTTTTCAGGTCCCTTTGTCGAAAAGAACCACAGTTTTTCCAGATGTGACCTGATTTCGGTCGCCGATAGGGGGAGATTGCTCAGAAAATCCGCATCGTGGAGGGCAGAACGGTAATCCGGCTGAATCAGGTGAGCACGGCGCTCGATCCCGAATTGCCGCGCGCTCTGGGGCGCACACTCTCGCGGGGAGAGTTGCTGATCAACCTGCGCGCCGAAGCGCCACCCGAAGCGCTTCGCGCAGCCTTCGAAACCGCTCTGACGGCGAGTATGGAAGCCGTTGCCGTGCAAGCGCTGGCGCCACATCGAGTGCTTCCGTCCTTCCAGGCCCACCCCCATCCATCGTGTCACCGGCGTCTAGCTTTCCAGGTGACGGCGCTCGGTTCCTGTCGCACGGGCAACCTAAAGGATGCCCCACCTGCGGCACGCGCGGCCTTGGTGAGGCATGCCTTAGCTTGCCCATGTTTGTCCGCATTGCGCCGCGCGCGGCAATTCGTTAACCTCTCCACATGTCCAGATTCCTCGGTCTGATTCTAGTTGTTTCCTGCATCGTGGCGCCCGCGGCCGATTGGCCGCAGTGGCGCGGTGTGAATCGCGATGGAAAGTCGGCTGAGA
>CAZFOP010000506.1:0-2541 GCA_964520085.1 uncultured Solibacteraceae bacterium
CGATCCCGCCGGGAAAAGAGAATTGCTTGAAGAACTCGCGCATCCCCTCTTCGTCTTCGCTCTTGTCGGGATAGATTTCCGAGTACGTCCCTTCCAAATACACCGGCCCCAGCACGCCCGGCGCGCCATGCCCCGGCCCAGCCATAAAGATCGCGTCCAGATCGTATTTCTTGATCAGTCGGTTCATGTGCACATAGGCGAACGCGAGGCCGGGGCTCGATCCCCAGTGTCCGAGCAAGCGGTTCTTGATTTGCTCCGGCCGCAGCGGTTCCTTCAGCAGTGGGTTTTCGACCAGATAGATCATCCCCAGGGCGAGGTAATTGCAGGCGCGCCAGTAGGCATGAGTGCGGCGCAGTTCCTCGGCGCTCAGCGGCGTTCCGGAAACGGTGGATCGCGCTACCCCGTACGCACTCAGGTCGGACGCGGGCGTGGTATCGGCTGCGACAGGTGGCATTTCGATCTCCATTTTTACAGCTTACCTCGCCCAAATGACGTTTCGGTTTCGAAAGTCGTGGCGCCGGCTGTCAAGCCGGCTGGGTCGAGATTCGTCTCGACCCTTCTTGCTGTATCTCTGGCCCAGCATGCCAAGAGGAAAAGCCGAGACGACTCTCGGCTCTGCAGCCTTGACAGGCTGCGCCACTAACTGGTTGTGTTAGTGCGGTCGATGATGCGGCCGTCGCGCATGTGGACGGTGCTGTGGCCGAAAGCGGCGGCTTCGGGGTTGTGCGTGATCATCAGCACGGTTTGGCCCAGCCGCCGGTTCAGATCGCGCAAAACTTCGAGCACGGCGTTGGAGTTTTCGCTATCGAGATTGCCGGTCGGCTCGTCGGCCAGCAGAATGGCGGGGCGGTTGACGATGGCGCGCGCGATGGCCACGCGTTGCTGCTCGCCGCCGGAGAGCGCGTTGGGTTTGTGATCCAGCCTGTTGGCGATGCCGAGCAGGCGCAGCACCTCGTCGAACTCGGCGTCCGGGTGCGTGCCCAGGCCCGCAATGTAATGCGCCACCGCGATGTTGTCGCGCGCCGTCAGATTGGGCAGTAGGTTGAACTTCTGGAACACGAATCCGACTGTCCTGCGGCGCATTCTCGTGCGGCCGGCATCGCTCAAAGCGGCCAGGTCTTGGCCGCCCACTTTCACTTCGCCCGCGGTGGGCGGCGTGAGTCCGCCGATGATGTGGAAGAGCGTGGACTTGCCCGAGCCCGATGGCCCCACGATGGAGAGGAATTCGCCCGGTTGGACATCGAGGTCGACGCCGCGCAGCGCCGGCACATCCACCTGGCCAATGCGGTAGACCTTGCGCAGCTCGCGGATTTCGATGATGGCGCTGTTATTCATAAGCCAGCGCCTCGATTGGATCTTGCCGCGCCGCGCTCAGGCCGGGATAGAGGGCGCCGAGGATAGCCGCGGCCAAAGTAATCGCCGCCACCCGCGGCCACCAGGCGTACACGATCGCCATTTGAAACGAGGCCGGTACCAGCGTGCGAATCAGCCACTGCGCCCCATAGCTGAAGACAATGCCGAGGATTGTGCCACCCACACCGAGCAGCGTCGCCTCGATCAAAATGATGGCAAGGATAAATGCCTTCGACGCGCCCAAGGCTTTCAGGATTCCGATTTCGCGCGTGCGCTGCAAGACCACCATGTACATCGACAGCCAGACCACGGCGACGCCGATCACAACCCCGATCGCCGCCACCACCACGGTAAACTCCTTGATCGCCGGAATCTGGTTCACGTTGTACATAGCGGTGTAATCGTCCATCGTGTTGACCGGATAGTTCTTCAGCAGGCCGCGCAGTTCCTCGACCACCAGGTTGAGATGGGACGGTTGGTCCACGGTGACGTAGATCTGGCCGAGCTTGCCGGTGGCCGCGTCCAACTCCTGGGGGGTCCGCATCTGCACCACCAGCCGCGCCATTTTTCCCGGCTCGATCACGCCGACCACGCGCCAGTCGTGATTCATCAGCTTGAGCGTCTGGCCCAACCGCACATGGCGCTGCGCGGCGTAGAGCCGGTCCACCAGAATGTCGTCGGGGCCCGCGAGCGGGCCGCCTTCGTCGAATGTGAAGCCGCCGCTCATCTGGTTGAAGCGCGCCTCATCCATGCCGGTGATGAAGAGCGGCAGTTCGATTGGGTGGTTGATCACACCCATGGCGAGCTTCACATGCGGCTGCTGCTGCACCTTATCCACCATCCCCGCCGGAATGCTGGCGCCGCTGAAGCTGATCACCGAGGAGACGGTCGAGCCGCGAATGATAATGTCTGCGCCCACGCCCCGCTGGCCGTTCTGCTTGTCGATGAGCATCCCCTGCGTCAGGCCGACCAGGGTCAGGATCAACGTTACGGGCACGCCAATCAGCAGAATGCTGAGCAGACTGCGCAGCGGACGGTTTTTCAGGTTTTCCAGAACGAGCTTGCCGGTCACTCGGGATTCGTCTTTCCTTTGGTGGATGACGCGGGCGATTGGCCGGCCGGCGCCGCGGGCTGCTGCCCGAGAACCCGCAACGTGGTCCCGGGCGGCTGCTCTAATACGAATTTATC
>CAZFOP010000507.1:0-2511 GCA_964520085.1 uncultured Solibacteraceae bacterium
CCTGAATGATGCCCTGCGCTTTGGGATATTCGAGCAGCACGGTGGCTTCGTCATCCACGTGCGGATAGATTTCGGGCTTGTCCGTTTGGGTCAGGGCCGTCACTTGCAGCGGCCGCTGATTGTCCATCATCCACGTAATGAGGTTGGCGCCATAGCAGCCGAAATCGAACAGGGCGCCGCCGCCGTTCTTCAAGGGGTCGCTCAGCCAGGCGAAAAACTCCGGCTGCACGCCGATTTCCTTGGGGCCCTGGTGGCCGTCCATCGCCACCATCTTGCGGATCTCGCCGGCGGCCTTCTGTTCGTGCAGCAAGGCCCACATCCCGGCGTGGCTCCGGTACCAGGTGGTTTCGTAGTTGACGATCACGGGCGTGCGGTAGAGCTCCGACGCCTGCCGGATGGCGTGTGCCTGGTTCATATCCACGGCCAGCGGTTTTTCCATCATCACGGGGATATGGCGCCGGGCGCAGGCTTCGACGACTTTGACGTGCGAGAAGGTGTCGGTGAAGGTGGCGACTGTTTCAGGCTTCGCCGCGTCGAGCATCTTGTCGAGATCGGTGAAGAGCCGGTCGTTGGCGAGCTGGTTCGACGAAGCGCATCTTGCCAGCAGCGCGGCATCGGGATCCCAAACCGCGGCGATCTCGACATCGGCTGGGCGGCTTTGCGCGTTGTGTAGAAATCCCCAAACATGGCCGTGGTTCAGCCCGGCGATGGCGATGCGCAACGGCTTCACTTCGGGCGGCTGCGCGTTGGCGGGTGCGGCCGCAATCGCGGACGCGACAAGTGCAAATGGCAATAGGCGAGTCATGGCGGTGTCTGCATCATATCGCGCGCGGGATGCTGGTGGCGCACTCGCATTCTGGACCCGAATGGGATGCAGTGGTGTCGAGTTCCCTTAGCGAGGGGTTCGGCGTTGGGGTGTTCCTCTCGAGGCCAATCCCCATCTACTGGGTACGGGGCGGGTCTTCCGGCCGGTCACGCGGCTTGGGCAAACTGCAATTGTGCCGCTTCCCTGACAAATGTCTTGATCGTGCTGGTCTGCCTGCTGCTCCAGAACCAACTCATGCCCGCCCCGCAAACGACCGGCTCTCCGTCGACACTTTTACCTTTTCACCTTCCTTGACGAAGAGGGGAACGCGAATCTCCAGACCGGTCTCCAGCGTGGCCGGCTTGGTCACGCTGCCGCTCGACGAGTCGCCCCGCACACCCGGTTCCGTGGACGCAACCTCAAGCTCGACGAACGGTGGCAGCTCTAAACCAATGGGATTGCCGTTGTACTGAAGCAACTCGACCATGGCGCCCTCGATCAGAAAGTCCAGCGCATTCCCAATCACCTCTTCGGCAAGGGTGAGCGTCTCATAGCTTACCTGGTCCAGGAAGTGGGAACCATTGCCGTCGCTATACAGATAAGAGGCCGGAACCAAGTGGAGATCCGGCTCCTTGAACTTGTCGCCCGCCTTGAATGTCTTCTCAAAGACCGCGTTCGTGAGAAGATTGCGAATCTTCAGGCGCACCAGGGTCTGGCCTCCCCGAGCGGTAGGCGTGTTCACCTCCGCTTCCAGGCAGCAGAACGGAGTGTTGTCAATCTCAAATAACTTCCTTCGCTTGACGTCAATCGCATCGATCAATACGGCCATGAACTCCCCAACGGCGGGTCGGCACCGAAAGCCAATGCAGGCCCAAATTCGATTTCCTCTCAAGTATAAGGTGAATGGCGGAGACGAGCGAAACCGGCAAGCGATCGGCAGGCGCGGCCTTCCAATAATTTACGAATTGGGCCAGCGCGAAACCGGTCCAATCAATTTCGCGGCCCTGCGATGGGGTACCCCTGCCATACATACTCCAGAGCTTCGGGCAGGGTCTGTTGTTTCACGGCGCCATCGGTGTGTCCGGCGTTACGTGCAAATACAAATTGATAATGATAGCCCTTGGCTGCCAGCGTTTTGGCCATGTTCTCATTGGCGGCCACCCAGTCGTGCATGTTGTCTCGCATGACATTCGGATTGAGAAGGTCCCTGTCGCCGACTTCCATCCAGATACGTAACGGCTTGGCCGGAGTGTTGGGGATAAGGTGTTCGTGGAACTCCCATGCGCCGTGTGGAGTCTGGGGGTTTGACGGCCACTGCTGGTTCACGTAAGTGCCCGAGTAGGTGAGAACGCGGTGGTAAAGCTCTGGGTGGTACCACGCCATGATCAATGCGCACGAGCCGCCGGAACTGCCACCCATCGTCGCCCGGCCCTCGGGATCTTTGGTTAGTTTCACGTTGTATCGCTTCTCGACGATAGGCAGCACTTCCTTCTCGACGAACTCGGCATACAGGCTTGACATCGTGTCGTATTCCAGGCCACGTTCGCTTCCCTGAGCGTCGCCGCCGCCGTTGCCTATGGAGATGGCAATCATCGCAGGTACCCGGTGCTGGGCAATCAGGTTATCGAGAGCCGTAAACAGCGCCCGGTCGGGTCCGTCCGCCCCGACGATAAACGGCGCGGCCGTGCCGGGGACGTATTGTTTGG
>CAZFOP010000508.1:0-2499 GCA_964520085.1 uncultured Solibacteraceae bacterium
GCGCGGCCGGCGGAGTGCTGCTGGCATGGACGATGCTCGATCTCATGCGCGCTTTCCTGATTCACGCGCTGGCGCGCGGCGCGGATATTCATCTCAACTGGACCGTGCTCGCCGCCGCCATTGCCGCCGCTGTCGTCGCCAGCCTGGCCGCGGCGCTCTATCCCACGCTGCGCATGGCCCACGTCGATCCCAACAGCGCCCTCAAGGCCGGAGGATCAGGCGGCACAGGGCGCGGACAGCATCGCCTGCGCGCCGGATTCGTGATAACGCAGGTAGCGCTCACACTGGTCCTGCTGGTCGTCTCCGGAATGTTGATCCGCATGGTTACGCGCTATCGCCACGCCGATCTCGGATTCAACCCCGCCCAGATTCTCTCCGCCGACCTGAATCTCTCCCCGGAACGCTACCGCAACCGCGACGCGATCGCCGATTTCTACCAGCCGCTGTTCAACCGCGTGGCGCAGATTCCCGGCGTCCGCTCGGTCGGTGTCATCAGCATTCTGCCGATACAGAACTGGGGATCGAACTCCGACATTCACATCGCAGGACAGCCGCCCTATCCGCCCAACCAGGAGATGCTGGCAGAGGGGCGATTTGTGAGCACCGGATATTTCGACGTCTTCGGAATTCCGCTGCGAAACGGGCGGATGCTCTCGCCCAGTCTGGACCTGCCGGACAATCCATCCGCGGCGGTCGTGGTGAACGAACAGTTTGTGCGCAAGTTCATGCCCAGCGGGATGAATGCCGTCGGACAGAAGATCGACGACGCCGACAAGGAAGCGGAGTGGACGCGCATCGTCGGCGTGACCGGAAACATTCGCCAGAACATCTACGAGCCGCCGCTGGCCGAGCGCGACTGGCTCATCGATGCATTCCCCATGAAACTGCGGCCGGGGGTGCTGAGCAACATGTCCCTTGTGATGCGCGTGGACGGCGATCCAAAAAGCATCGTCTCCGCGTTGCGCAGCGCGATCCACGATATCGACCCCACGGTTCCGTTCAAAACGCCCCGGACCATGACCGAAGTCGTCTCGGAAACTCTGGTCTTCAAACGCATGGAGAGCTGGCTGTTCGGCATCTTTGCGGGCCTTGCCCTGGCCTTGGCAATGGTGGGGCTCTATGGTCTCGTCAGTCACGAGGTGGAGCAGGCCACGCGCGACATCGGCGTGCGCATGGCGCTGGGCGCGTCGCGCAACCGCATCCTCGGCATGGTGCTTCATCGCGTGATCTGGATGCTGGGCGCGGGAACGGCTGCCGGCCTGCTCCTCACCCTGTTCGCGCGCAAACTCATCGGCATGGTGATCTACTTTGAACCGCAGAAGGAGACAGGAGGATTCTTGTCTCTGGCCTTGCTGCTGATTGTCGCTGGCCTGGTCGCGGCGTTGATTCCCGCCGCGCGCGCGGCTTCCATCGAACCCATGCAGGCACTCAGATCCGAATAGGCAAGAGCGCTGGAACAAGCAACGGAGAACTTCGCCATGAATCGATTGCTTCAGGACATTCGCTACGCGCTGCGCCAGTTACGCAAGTCGCCGGGGTTTACGCTGACCGCTGTCGTTACGCTGGCGCTGGGCATCGGCGCCAACACCGCCATCTTCACGCTCGTCCAGGGAATCCTGTTACGCTCGCTGCCGGTCGCAAATCCCGCACAGCTTTTCCGCGTAGGCGACACCGACGATTGCTGCGTCGAAGGCGGATTCCCCGGCGATGCCGGCGATACCGGCGACTTCTCTATCTTTTCTTTCGATCTCTACCAGCACATCAGGAGTTCCGCGCCGGAGTTCGAGCAACTGGCCGCCGCGCAGGCCGGCGAACACTGGTCCTGGAGCGTGCGCCGCGGCAGTGCCCTGGCCAAGTCGCTGAACGGCGAATTCGTTTCCGGCAACTACTTCTCCACGCTGGGCCTGGGCGCCTACGACGGCCGTGTTTTCTCCGACAGCGACGACACTGCCTCCGCCCCTCCCGCGGCGGTGCTTAGTTACAAAACATGGCAGGGAGAGTTCGCTGCCGATCCCGGCATCGTCGGGTCCACAATCTTCATCCAGACCAAGCCCTTCACAGTCATCGGCATCGCTCCCCCCGGCTTCTTCGGCGACCGAGTTTCGGACAGTCCGCCCGATTTCTGGATGCCGCTCCAGACCGAACCCTACATCCGCGGCGAAAGCGCCATTCTGCACCATGCAGACTCGCACTGGCTCTATCCGCTGGGAAGAGTCCGCCCCGGCACGAACATCGGCGTGCTGCAGACCAAGCTTTCCGTCGTGCTGCGCCAGTGGCTTGCCACGCGTGCCGCCTACACATCCAACGGCGGCGATTCCCTCATTCCCAAGATGCATGTGACCCTGGCGCCTGGCGGCGGCGGCATTCAGACCCTGCAAATCCATGCGGGCACCATTCTGAAGATGCTGATGATTCTCTCCTCGGTGGTCCTGCTCATTGCCTGCGCCAACATCGCCAACCTGATGCTGGCGCGCAGCACCGCACGCCGCGCGGAGATCG
>CAZFOP010000509.1:0-2482 GCA_964520085.1 uncultured Solibacteraceae bacterium
GAACAGGCGGCCCACCACGCCGCCCATCATCAGCAGGGGCAGGAAAACCGAGACGAGGGAGATGCTAATCGTCATCACGGTGAAGCCGATTTCCTGGGCTCCCTTGAGTGCGGCGGCGAAGGGCTGCACACCCATTTCCAGGTGGCGGGTGATGTTTTCGATGACCACAATGGCGTCATCCACCACGAATCCGGTGGAAATGCACAGTGCCATCAGCGACAGGTTGTCCAAGCTATAGCCGAGCAGGTACATGGCGCCAAAGGTGCCCAGGAGAGAAACCGGGACGGCCACGCTGGGGATGAATGTGGTGCGCGGGCTGCGCAGAAACAGAAACACCACTAGAATCACCAGCAGCACGGATATGATGAGGGTGCGCTCGACGTCGTGCACCGAACCGCGGATGGTCAGCGTCTGATCCATGACGACGCGCAAGTCGATGGACTGCGGAATAGCGGCTTTCAACTGCGGCAGTGTGGCGCGAATGCGGTCCACGGTCTCGATAATATTGGCGCCGGGCTGGCGGAAGATGACGAGCAGCACGCTGGGGCTGCCGTTCATGTAACCGGCGTTGCGCAGGTCTTCCACCGAATCCAACGCCTGGCCCACATCGGCGATGCGCACGGCCGTTCCGTTGTGATACGCGATCACCATGGGGCGATAGTCGACCGCTTTGAAAATCTGGTCGCTGGCGCCCACCTCCCACATCCTCGTGCCGTCGGAAAAGTGGCCTTTCGGCGTATTGGTGTTGGCGCCGTTCAGAATGGTGCGTACCTGTTCGAGGCCGATGCCGTATTTGGAGAGCGCGTAGGGATCCAGCTCGACGCGCACGCCGGGAAGCGCGCTGCCGCCGACGAAGACCTGACCGACTCCCGCAACCTGCGACAGTTTCTGCGCCATGATGCTGGAGGCGGCGTCGTACATGGCGCCCTTGTCGAGCACCTTGGAGGTGAGCGCCAGCAGCAGGATGGGCGCGTCGGCTGGATTCACCTTGCGGTAATTCGGGTTCGAGGGGAGGTTGGTCGGCAGATAGCCGCGGGCGGCGGCGATGGCGGCCTGCACGTCGCGGGCGGCGGCATCGATATTGCGGTTCAAGTCGAACTGGAGAGTAATGCTGCTGGAGCCAAGGCCACTCGACGAAGTCATCTCAGTGACCGACGCGATGCGGCCGAACTGGCGCTCGAGCGGGGTGGCGACCGAAGTCGCCATGGTTTCCGGGCTGGCTCCCGGCAAGCCCGCACCGACGTTCACGGTCGGAAAGTCCACCTGCGGCAGCGGCGACACCGGCAGCAAGCGGAATGCCACACTGCCGGCGAGGGCGATTGCGACCAGCAACAGTGTGGTGGCGACCGGCCGGCGGATGAATGGCGCGCAGATATTCATGGCTTATTGCGCCACCGCCGGTTCGTGACTGGCTTCCGCCGGGTGTTCGCCCTTATGCGAGACCCGCCGCGCCAGGCGGTCGAAGAAAAGGTAGATCACCGGCGTCGTGTAGAGCGTGAGCATCTGGCTGAAGATCAGACCGCCGATGATGGTGATGCCGAGCGGGCGGCGGAGTTCCGATCCCACACCGGTGCCGAAGGCCAGCGGAACCCCGGCGAGCAGGGCGGCCATGGTGGTCATCATGATGGGCCGGAAACGCAGCAGGCAGGCCTGGTAAATGGCCTTCTCGGGTTCCATCCCCTCCTTGCGCTCGGCGTCGAGGGCGAAATCGATCATCATGATGGCGTTCTTCTTCACGATGCCGATCAGCAGCACAATGCCGATCAGCGCAATCACGCTGAAATCGCTATGGCAGATGTTGAGCGCCAGCAACGCGCCGACGCCGGCCGAGGGCAGCGTGGAAAGGATGGTGACGGGGTGAATGTAGCTTTCATACAGTACGCCCAGCACGATATAGACGGTCACCAGCGCGGCCAGAATGAGAATCCACTCATTCGCCAGCGCGGCTTGAAACGCCTGCGCGCTGCCTTGGAACGCCGCTTGAATGCTGGCCGGCATGCCCAGTGTGGTCTTCAGCCGGTTCACCCCGTTTACCGCGTCACCCAGCGAAGAGTTGGGCGTGAGGTTGAAGGAGAATGTCACCACGGGGAACTGGCCCTGGTGGTTGACGGTGATGGGCACGGAGTTCAACTCGACGCGGCTGAATGCGCTCAGCGGCACCTGGCCGCCGTTGGGAAAGACGCTGGCCGAAGGGATGGCCGCACCGAACACGGCGCTCGATTGAGCCGAGGAGTTACCGAGAGCCGCCGTGCTGGCAGCCGCGCCGGGGGCCAGGTTGGAGGGCCCGCTAGCGACGGCGGCGGTCGAAGATCCGCCCGAGACCACGCCCGTCGATCCCGACGGATAGCCGGTGGCGGTGCGTATGTAGAGCTCGTTCAAGTTCTCGGGGTTGCGCGCGAATTCCCGTGCCACCTCCAGAATCACGTGATATTGGTTCAACTGCGTGAACATGGTGGAGACTTCGCGCTGGCCGTAGGCGTCG
>CAZFOP010000510.1:0-2462 GCA_964520085.1 uncultured Solibacteraceae bacterium
GGTGGCGATCTCCACGCCAAAGCCGCGCACCACCGCCAGCGGCGACGGGAACGCGCTCTGGTGAAAAACGCCCGCCCTCCAGACCACAGCCCAAAGTGCGATGAAGACCGAGGCAACCAGCGCGGGAAGCAGAAGCGCGCGAACCGTATACCCATTCTCTTTCATGCTGGACTTAGCTCCGGGAGACCGGTCCTACGCTTAGACGGCGACGCCAGGAGAACGGCGCGCAGTGCGATCACACCGGAATCAGACGAACCTAAAGAAATACACCGCGGTTCGTGGGACACAGACCAGCCAATCCGGCAGAGAAGTATGCCATCTGCCGGATCGGACGGATCGGCCGGCTTTGGAACGGCCTCGCTGCGCATCCTACTTCTTCTTCAGGAGCGCAACGATTTCCTCCTGGTTCTTGACGATAATATCCAGCGTGGCCTGGCTCTTCTTGATGGCCTCCTGGTTGGCTTTGATGGTTTCCTGGTTGCCTTGGATGTGTTGTTGATTGGCGAGAATCGACTTCTGATTTTCGATGATCTGCTTCTGATTTGCGATCACGTCGCTTTCAGGCATTGTGCAGCTCCTGTCTAGTACCATGCGGAACGTCGTGATGCATCTCACGGTTTGGCGTTCCTTTGGCCTGCCGCATTTTCTCACCGGCAATTCGGACTGGTCAATACTTGTTTTCAGCTATGGCTCTTCACTACCTGCGGCCGTCGATTCGAGTTGACCGATTGAGGCGGAGCGCGGACTTCGGATCGGCGGGACGCGCAGTCCGTTGAGGGCTAGTGCATTCGCATTATTGCGGTGAATGATAGTTACAGATACGATATTCTTTATTCGTGAACTAGAGGGTCGACTCAGCGTCGGCTATCACTCTCGCTGCGAACGGCGCTGAGAGCCAAGACCTATGTCGGACACCCGCTGCCAGTGGGTGCGGGAGTTGTGTGTTCGCAGGGTGTTACCCCCGTCGCGCCTCGGCTCCTTCGCTGAGGGACATTCCGCTCCATCTATGCGAGCCAAGTGAGGCCTTATCATGTTCAAACTGAGTGCAGTGACTGTCATCGCTTGCGCGTCTCTGTGTGCGCAGAGCAATTTCGCCACGCTGAGTGGAAGAATTCAGGATCCGTCGCAGGCGCCCGTTTTCGGCGCCCATATCTCGGTGAAGGCCAAAGCTACCGGCGCGTTGCGCCAGGCAGTCACCAATGGCGAGGGCCTGTTTGAGATTCCGAATCTGCTTCCGGGCGGCTACGCGGTTCAGGTTGATGCAAACGGATTTGCCGAACAGACTCGCGACGTTGTGCTCGAAGTCGGCCAGAATATGGCACTCGATCTTGCGCTCGCGCTCGGCGAGAAACGCGAAAGTGTGGAGGTCGTCGAGGCGGCCGACGTGCTGCGAACGCAGGACGTGAGCCTGGGCGAAGTAGTGGAGCCCAAGTCCATTGAGAACCTGCCATTGAATGGCCGTATGCTGCTCGATCTGGCGCTCACAGTTCCAGACGCGCACATCGGCCACGGCGCGCAGACCGGCGACATGAGCCCGCTCTACTGGCGTCCGGGCCAAGCCTCCGCTATCACGATCGGCGGAAACCGTCCCAACGCCAACTATTTTCTTCTGGACGGCGTAACTAATACCGATCCAACCTTCAATACGATGAACATGAGCCTGTCGCTCGATGCCGTGCAGGAGTTTCAGGTTCAGACCGGCAGTTACTCGGCCGAACTTGGGGGCGCCGGCGGCGGCCAGATCAACGTCATCACTCGCCAGGGCACCACGCAGTTCCATGGAACCATGTTTGAGTATCTGCGCAATAACGCACTGGATGCGCGGACATGGAACGAGATGACGGGCGACGACCATCTGGTGCAGAATAACTTTGGCGGCGCCTTGGGAGGTCCACTCTTCGGAACCAAGACCTTCTTCTTTGCCAACTATGAAGGGTTCCGGCAGACCCAGGCGCAGACCGCGATGGACACCGTGCCAACGGCGGCGGAAGCTACAGGAGACTTCAGTGGCAGCGGAGTCGCTGTCTACGATCCCGCCAGCACTTATACGAATCCGAACTACAATCCATCGCTTCCGGTGAGCGCAACTAATCCGCAGGCACTGCGGACCGAGTTTCCGGGCGACATCATTCCAGCCAGCCGGACGAATTCGGCGGCCCTTCTGATGCTGAAGAGCTATGTGCCGCGCCCGAACACGACGGGAAACATGGGGCTCGGCATGACGATGAACGGAGCGCCCACGGTCTTCGGCGCCGGCTTGGATTCCAACAACCTGTTGGATGTGCGCGACGCACAGGAGCGAAACAACCAGGGCACCATCCGGGTGGATCGGATACTCGGCAGCGATACGCTCAACGTGCGCTTTTCGTCAAGCAATGAGCAGGGATTCGCGCCGCAAAACCTGCCTGGTTACGGCTTCAACTTCGACAATGCCTCGCAGAACGGCGCTCTGATCTGGACGA
>CAZFOP010000511.1:0-2459 GCA_964520085.1 uncultured Solibacteraceae bacterium
TGGCGCCGTGGCTGCCCGGCCGCATGGAGACGCTGGGAACCGATGGCTTCGGGCGCAGCGATAATCGCGAGTACTTGCGCCGCCATTTCGAGGTGAACGCCGAATCGATAGCGACAGCCGCGCTTTCGCGCCTGGCGCGCGACGGCCGGTTCGACATGGAGAAAGCCAAAGCCGCGTTCGCCGAACTGGGCGTGGATACGGAAAAGATCGACCCGTCGCGGGCGTAAGGCCGGCTATGCTCGATTACTCTGAGCCCTATCGGAGCCGCGACCAAAGGGAGCGGTTGCTCCGCGGGTGCGCAGTTATTACGTAACGAGACCTAACTTCCCGATGCAAGCCGGACAGCGCATTGCGGCCGCCGGAATGGCGATTACGGGCACACTCGCCCTGGTGAAGATCCTCACCGGGCTCGCCGGGCACTCCACGGCGGTGGTCGCCGATGGCTTGGAATCCACCGGCGACGTGTTTTCTTCCGGTATGGTTCTGCTGGGCCTCACGCTGAGTTTCAAGCCCGCCGATTCGAATCACCCTTACGGCCACGGCCGCGCCGAGATTCTGAGCGGCTTGCTGGTGGGGCTGGTGCTGGCCTCCGCCGGCGCGCTGATTTCCTACGGGTCCTTTTTACGGCTGGGCCAGCCGCATGAGCCGCTGCGGTGGTTCGTCATCTGGCCTCTGGTAGCGTCGCTCGCGGCCAAGAGTGGGCTGGCTGCGGTCAAGTTCCAGGTGGGGAAACGAATGCGCAGCGCAGCGCTGATGGGCGATGCCCTGCACGATACCACCGATTGCATTTCCGCTCTGGCCGCGCTCACCGCCGTGGGGCTTACGCTCGCCAGCCCGCAGCGTTTCTTCAATGCCGACCGCTATGGCGGCCTGGCCGTTGGCATCATCGTCATCCTGGCCGGCGTGCGTGTGGCGCGCGAGACCGCGTTGCAGTTGATGGACACGATGCCCAGCGACAAGATGATGGCGGAGATTCGCGCCGCGGCGGCGAAGGTCCCCGGCGTGATGGGCATCGAAAAATGTTTCGCCCGCAAGACCGGCCTCAGCTACCACGTGGACCTGCACATGGAGGTCGATCCCGAAATGACGGTCCGCCAGTCCCACGACATCGCCCACGATGTGCGAGTGCGCGTTGTGAAAGAGGTGGGGTGGGTGGCCGATGTGCTGGTGCACGTCGAGCCGGCGCCGGGAGCGGAAACAGCTCCTGCAACCGTAACTCAACCCGGCAATTAGGCCTGAAACCGCCGCACCGCTTCGCGCGCGCCATCTTCGTAAGCGTCGATCAGCTTGTCCCAGGCCGCGTTGGCCTCCGCGTCGATCAGTTTCCGCGCCGGGTCCGCGTCGAACCAGGCCATCGTCTGACGCACGCCGCGGCCGAACGGCATGGTGGCGCAGTAACCGGGAACGAAGCGCTTGATCTTGCTATTATCGAAAACCACGCTCACGGATTTATCGCCGGTGAGTCCGCCCAAAGCGTCCGGCAGGCAGGCGGCGATGAAGTCGGACGGGATGTGGAGTAGTTGCGGCTCCACGCCCGCCGCCTCGCCGACAATGCGGTAGAACTGGTCCCAGCTCATCACTTCATCGGAGGTGATGTGAAACGCATGCCCGATCACCTGTTCGTTCCCAAGCAGGCCCACTAAGCCTTTGGCGAAGTCGCTGTTGTGCGTGATCACCCAGAGCGATGAGCCATCGCCTGGTACGATGACTTTTTTTCCGCGGCGCATGCGGTCCACCACCGTATACGATTTGGTCCAACTGTTGATGGCCAGCGTGATTTGGGTCTCGCCATAAGTCAGCGAAGGGCGCACGATGGTAACCGGGAAACCTTCTTCGCGATAGGCCTTCATGAGCCGCTCTTCGCAGGCGATCTTATTGCGCGAGTAATCCCAGTATGGATTTGCGAGCGGCGTGGATTCGGTAATCAGGTAGTGAGACGCCGGCTTTTGATAGGCGCTGGCGGAGCTGATGAAGATGTACTGCCGCGTGCGGCCGCGAAACAGCTCCAGGTCGCGTTCGATTTGGTCGGGCGTGTAGACGATCCAATCGACCACGGCGTCAAAGGACGCGCCGCCGAGCGCTCGCGCCGCCGCCGAGGCGTTCTCCATGTCAACGGCGAGAGTCTTCACGCCGGCCGGCAACTCCGCCGCGTGGCGCCCGCGCGTGAGCAGCGTGAGATCGATGCCGGACTCCGCCGCCAGCCGCATACACGCCGTGCTGATGATGCCGGTCCCGCCAATAAAAAGAACTCGCATGAAGATGTTGTACCAAAAAGCGGGCAAGCTAAAGCATGCCCCACCCCTGCACTGCCACAATCATTTTTCCGACGCCATCGTCATAATGCTCCGTGATGCGGAAGGCCTCGGCAATCTGATCGAGAGGGCGGGTATGTGTGATCATAGGGGCGAACCAGGCGGTGTGATCGAGCAGCAGCTCGATGGCGGCGTGCGATTCGTGGT
>CAZFOP010000512.1:0-2456 GCA_964520085.1 uncultured Solibacteraceae bacterium
TGTTCTCAATGGCGATCAAGGCCCCTTCCGGCTAATTTGGACAGCATTGGGTTTCCCCACTCCCCCGCCGCCCGATAGCGCAACTGCTCGATGGAGGCGACGCGCGCCAACGCCATCAGCGCCAGCAGCACCATTACGCTGCGCAGCCCATAGAAGCCCGGCGGCAACGCGTACAATTCCTCGCTGTGGCGCAACAGACCCACCGCCAACAGCGCCGGCAGCGCCAGTAACACGCCGCCTTGCGGGACGTCGCGCGCCGCCTCGAAGACAATCGGCGCCGCTTCCAACTCTCCCATCGCCGCCGCCACCCGCTCCAACGAACGGGTGGCGCCGTAGCCCATCGGTGCCGCGCTGTCGATCTCGCTGCGCTCGCTCTTGTCACTGGCGTGGTCGTCGTCCGGAGTCAGCGCTTTTTTTTAAATGCGTGCAGCCGTCCGGCGTGAATCGCCTTGCGTAGCGTGTCGCCCGCCACAACGACCGCCAGGCTCACCTCGGGCACGCTCTTGCCCACATCCAATAATGCCTGCGCCCGCTGCTTCACTTCCGCCGTGAGCACGCTGGCCGAACGCCGCCGCCGTGGCCGGAAAAAACCCGCGGCTCCTTGTTCGCGATGCACCTTCATGTATCGCTTTACCGTCGCCAGCGGCACTCCGAACGCCTGCACGATATCGCGCTGTCTCACCGTCCCATTGACAATCAACTGGCTGGTGAACATCCGGAAGCTCTTCAGATCTGCTTCGTCGTGCTGAAACACCGGCAACAGCCCGTGGAAATACACGACCTTCCCCTCCTCTCGCTGGAACGCCAGGTCCTGGGTGATCGAGGTCAGACCGTCTGGAAACATCGGCAAATGCAGCTGCGGCATGGCCCAGTTTCCCCCTCTGCCGCCGCGCCGCGCAACCACCAGGACCAGCCCCAGGACGGGTCAACTCATTTTCTTGGAGACACCTGATTTGTCAGGCGAGATCAGGAGTTCGGACTCTCATCGCAACGGGCTTCCGTTATAGTCCACGGACCGGCCCCTTCGGTGTATCCGGGCCGTATGCTCTTATGCTGCCTCCGATATCGCTTCTCCTCGCCGGGGCGAAGCGTGAAACAATAAGCAATGCGCCACTCACGCGCCTGAATTCATGAATGTTCTTAAAGCCGTTATCACCGCCGCCGGTGTTCACCAGCGCGCGCTGCCGTTGCAAGTGCTGATTGATCGCGACGGGATCGAGAAACCAATCCTCCGCATTCTGCTGGAGGAGGTATTCGCCGCACCGATTGAGGAAGCGTGTCTGGTCGTCGCCCCCGGCGACCGAGCTGCATACTCGCGTGCGGCCGGCGACCTGGCGCAGCGGGTTCAGTTCATCGAGCAGCCGTCGCCGGCCGGTTACGCGCACGCGATCTTCTGCGCCCGCCCATTTACGGGCAACGATCCGTTTCTGCACCTGGTCGGCGACCACGTCTATATGGGTAACTCGCGCGGGCGTCCCGCGTGCCGCCTAGTGGCCCTCGCCGAAAGGGAAAACTGTGCCGTTTCCTCCGTCCAGCCGGCGCGCGAAAACCAGATCGGCCATTACGGCGTCGTGGGCGGTCAACCAGTGACCGGCCGCCCCGACATCTACCGCGTCGAAGTGGTGAAGGAGAAGCCGACTCCAACCGAAGCCGAAGAGCACTTGATCGTCGCAGGACTTCGGGCTGGGCACTACCTGTGTTTTTTCGGTATGCACGTGTTGACGGCCGGCGTGATGGACCTTCTCGAAGCTGGCTTGCGGGCCGAGCGAAGCCGGGTCACGCTTTCCGGCGTGCTGGATCAACTGGCCCGCCGCGAGCAGTATCTCGCACTCGAAGAAAGCAACCGCCGATATGATGTCGGGGTCCGTTACGGCCTTTTGACAGCGCAGATGGCCCTGGCTCTGGCCGGCCGCGACCGAGAGCAGGTGCTGGCCAACCTACTGGAACTGCTGGCGACGCGAGCGATCGAGGAACCAGTGGGCTCGAATCCGCAATGAGCGATCTGATCGGTATCATCACCTCCGCTTCCAGCGAGCGCAGGAACCAGCCGCTCGATGGCTTTTGCCGCACCGCCAGCGCCACGCAGCTGTTGGCGGAAGCTGCGGCCCTGGACAGCTTCCGCCGCGAAAGCGATAACCTGTACGAGCGGGTGCGGACGCAGTTTTTTCTCTACTCGATTCACCGCTTCCATCTGCCGTACAAGGCCGGCGTGCCGGCCGGACAGCCCGCGCCTCCTGCCGCGCTCGCGCACATTCTCCAGCGCCGTTTCCATGAAGCCATCGATACCCTGTTGGCCGGTTCGTCCGCGGGCCCGACCGCCGCTCTGTCGAGCGCACTGGCGGTCGCCTATCAAGGGCTCGCCTTCCAGACGCTGGCTGCCCAGGTTCGCCGCAGCGTGCGGGCCGTGCGCGGCAACCAGTGGATGTCCCGCATCGGACATCCGGCCGATTACCCGC
>CAZFOP010000513.1:0-2439 GCA_964520085.1 uncultured Solibacteraceae bacterium
GCGGCGGCCAGCCCGGCTGCGGCCATCATGCCATTCAGAAACCCTCTGCGATCGTTGTTCATACTCGTGGGGCAGCATGACATCCCGCGCGCCGGTTGTCAACCGCCGCAGGGCGCCCCGCAGCGATTCCGCAAACCGGGGATTGCTCCACGGGCAGGTGATGATTTCGTGCAAGTTGGGCGCTAAAGGCGCGTAGGGGGAAGTTGAATAGGCGTTGGCGGACGGGATGGCATTGACAAACCGCGCTTGAACGGTGATTATCTGACCCGGGAGGAATACGGTAGCAACGGCGTCCGGATGGACACCGGGAAGGCCAGCTCGACGGTCGCGGAAGTTCCACGGCGACAGCGTTAGCTCGAGTTAGGGGAACGGGCAACGAACCAGTAGGCCAACCGCTTGGCGAGTTCGTGGAAGCTGTCGCGATGGCCACGGGTATGGCTGCAGATCTGGCGTTGGTAAAAGGCCAACGACAGGGAATAGGCCAGTAGCCGGATCATGGTCAGCACGACCAGGGCCGTGCTTTGGTGGACGGCGGGGTGTTTGAGGTGGCAGTCGATGGTAATGGTCTGGAACACTTCCGCATCGATACGCCACCGACTGCGGCCCAGTTGATGGATAAAGGGTGGCGGGATCGCGCCGAGTTCGAAATTGGTGGCGTAGAAATTGGTGCTCTCCAGCGGCACCGCGCTTTTGCTTTTCTTGAGATGATCGCCGTCCTGGCTGACCGTGACCTGGCGTTTGTGATCGCTGCGAACGGTTTTGACCACCCGCACCAGGCGATCCGCGACGGGCCAATCCACTTGCGGCAAGTGCCACCAGCGCAGTTCTCGCGCCGCATCCGCCTGGACTCCACTCGGCAGTCCGGTGGTCAAGCGTTCCGATTCGCGCAGTAGTTCCGGCTGGTTCTGTTTGAGGGTGAAGGCCCAGTCCCAACCCAGACGTTCCACTTCTCTGACAAAAGGCGCCTGGAGATACAGGGCATCGCCTACCAGCAGATCTAGGAAGCGGCACCCCAACCGGTTGGCCAGATCCTGCAACAAGGCGAGCGCGCAGGCGACTTCGCCTTCGCCGTCTTTCTGAAAGCGAATGCCCAACGGGATGGGAACCGGCGTGCTGACGATGACCACTGCGACGATCCGATGGTAGTACTGGATATCGGTGCGCATCTCGCCGCGAACATTATGCTGCACCTCGCGTTGCATGCAGGCGTCACAGCAGCGCGTGAAGGAACTACAGATTTCGATGCCATCCACCGCGGCCACGATCAAGCCGCGCGACCAATCCGAGCGCAGAACTCCGTTGCGTTTCAGACGGCGAGCGATCTGGCAGCCGAGGGCGAAGACCGGCTCGGGCGACTGGCGCTGGAGCGCATAGCCGATGGTATCGGCGCTGATCGGACCGATGCGTTTAGCCAGTGCCCCGTTGCGGCACTCCGCTTCGAACTGCAGCAGGCTGGGAATCTGCATGGCCGCTCCCAGAAAGACCGCATCAAACACCTTCCGCCAGGGATGCCTTGGAGCGTGTCGGCCTTCCGGCAGTTCGCCCACGAGCCGAGAGAAGTCGAACACTTTGTCGAGGTAAGCCTCGAAGCGGTGCCGGGCCAAGCCTACTGATTTTCTTTCTCTTTGAGGAATCTCCTCAGATTGATGCCGCAGATGGTGGCAGCGGCGGCATCAAAACGGCGGCGCATCTCGACCTTCCGGCGCACCTGCTCGACCAGTTTGGCAGGAATGTTGAAGGTCTTGGGTTGGCCCTCGACGAGCACGGAAATCTGAAACTGTGAATGCAAGTTCTTGCCGTCGGCGCAATGGCAATTGGGGCGGCCGCAAACCCGTTTGCGCTCGACGAAGGAGCCGGGAAGCATCTCGCGGAGAGCGCCGAGGCTGCGGATGAGCTGGCCGCGGGCTTGGAGTTGAGGATCGTCGGGCATTTATATCTGACTCTAATAATAGTGTCAGAATAGGCCCAAGTCAAGCGCTATTTGAGATTTGCAAGAATGGCGCAAACAGCCGACTCTTGGGAAACGCGCCGCGAATCAACGACCTTCGGCCGCTACCGCTATCGGTTTACGGAATCACTGGGCAAATGCCGCCGGCGCTTGACATCGGGGGCGCGCTTGGGTAACAAGGGAATAGCCAGAGCGCTTTGCGAAAACCTCTGGCAGCGCGGGCCGGTCCGTTGCAGCGGCCCGTTATGGGGGTATCGCCAATCATGTCCGAAAGCGGTTTCTCGAGACGGCGCTTCTTTTATGGAGCGCTCCTGGCCGGCGCAGTGCCCGCCGGCGGCTACGGCAGCGTACCGTCGCTCCGGGCTTTGGGCTACAAGCCTTTTTACGACAAGCTCAATGTCGTTTCCATCGGCTGCGGCGGACAGGGCGGAGTGGACCTCGTGGATGCCGCGCGAACCGAGAACATCGTCGCCATGTGCGATGTGGATTCG
>CAZFOP010000514.1:0-2434 GCA_964520085.1 uncultured Solibacteraceae bacterium
CCTTGACGCCGAGTCCCTTGCGCCCGGACACTTCCACGTACGGCCGCGCGCGGTCTTCTTCGGAAAGCGGAATTCCCAGATCGGCGCAGCAGCGCGGCGATAGCGCCACCATCTCATACGAAAAGTGGATCGACTGTTCCGCCTGCGCCGCATAACCCAAAGCGCGCAAACCGGCCACCACCACGTCCTGCAAGTAAGATTGCCGCGCGTCGATCACGTTATAGACGCGCGCCCCGTTGCCGAAGTGGTGTTCACCGGCGGTGGGAGTGTCTGTGCTCACCCACAGCACGCGCCCGTCGGCGTAAGTCATCAATGGCCGGTAGTGAAAATCCTTGCCCAGCAGTTCGAATTTCCAAAGCTGATACGCGATGTCTTTTCCGACGTATGTCACCGTGCCATTCGAGCGCACGATTACCTTGCCTTCGTCGCTAAGTCCCGGCATCACCCAGCAGCCGGTGTTCTTACCTTCGGTTTCGAGATAGATGGCCTTGCGCTCTTTGAGTTGCTCGAACGCCGAGGCCCAGAATTGCAGGTGCAGAATCTCGCTTTCGCGCGGCAGCACGTCGTACTCGACGTCGAGCCGCAGCATGGTTTTCAAATGCGCCTGCACGACCGCGTCCGCCACCAGGTGCGCCATCCGCGCCAGTTCGCCCGTGCCGGCTTCGATCGCGTGCAGCGTCTCGCTACGCCAGGCCAGCGATTCCGGCTGCTCTTTGTAATTGCTCGATGTGCGCGCGTACAGATCCCAGCAGTAGTAATCGAAGCGCACCGCCGGATCGGCCAGCAGCGCCTCCACGTCGGCGACGGTCTTATGCTCGAGAAAATGAAAACCCACCACCACGTCGGCCACTTGCACACCGGTGTTGTCGATGTAGTTCTGCACCTCGACCTGCGCACCGGAAGCGCGCAACATGCGCACAAACGTATCGCCCAGCGTGGCATTGCGCAGGTGGCCTATGTGCGCGGCCTTGTTGGGATTGATATTGGTATGCTCGACGATGATCTTCCCGCCCAACGACTCGCCATAGGCTTCGATCACCCGCAGCAGATCGGCATACGCCGCGCGATCGAGACGGATATTGATGTAGCCGTTGCCCGCCACCTCCATCGCAGCCACGCCCGGTATCGGCCCGATCCCCGCGACGAGTTCGGCGGCGATCTTCTTCGGCGCCTGGCGCAGTTGTTTGGCGAGCTGGAACGCCGCCGGTACCGCGATTTCGCCGAAATCGCTTTGCCGCGGCTGCTCGATGGTGACGGTCAAGTCCACGCCGTAGCGTATCTGTATATGCGCGTGAAACGCGCTTGCGACCTGCTGTTGAATGGAATGGAACACGGGAAACTACGAGTATACCAGCCGCGCGAAAATGGCTGGCTCGCCACGCACGCCCTACAGCCTGCGCCACCATACAATAAGGGCTTATGATTTCCGCGCTTCCGATAGTGGGTGGCTCCGCGGCGTGCGGCGTGGGCTCGATGTGGTGGGCGGTACGCGGGCGGGCGTCGGCGGTGTTCGGTCCCTCGGTG
Source organism: uncultured Solibacteraceae bacterium (assembly GCA_964520085.1). Lineage (GTDB taxonomy): Bacteria > Acidobacteriota > Terriglobia > Bryobacterales > Bryobacteraceae > Bog-375. Next base: position 1,525 of record CAZFOP010000514.1, read on the forward strand.
TGGCGGGGGCCGCGCAGGCGGCGGGCGGTGGCGTTGACCTTCGATGACGGGCCCAGCGAGGGGACGCCGCGAATTCTCGAGATTCTTGCCCGCCACGGCGTGCCAGCCACGTTCTTCCCGTGCGGCGCCAACGTCGCGCGGCTGCCGGCCATCCTGCGTGCAGTGGCTCAGGCCGGGCACGAAATCGGCAACCACGGCTACGCCCATCCCTTGTGCTGCTTCCGGTCGCAACGGTTTATCGAAGCCGACATGGAACGTGCACAGCGGGTTATCCTGGAGCACACCGGCGCGCGGCCCGTCTGGTTTCGCGCGCCCTATGGCGTCCGCTGGTTCGGCATGCGGCGCGCGCAGCGGCGGCTTGGTCTGCGGGGCGTGATGTGGACTGTAATAGGCTATGATTGGAGTCTGGGGACGGAGGCAACCGTCGAACGGATGGCGGGGCGCGTATCCAACGGCGCGATCCTGTGTCTGCACGATGGCCGCGAACTCCGCACGCAACCCGATATAGGTGTTACCATCGAGGCCGTGCGCCGCCTGCTTCCTGTGTTGCTGGAGCGAGGCTATAAATTAGAAACGGTAAGCCAACTTTTATGTCCGACGACTTGATAGAACGGGTTCGCAAATCGATCGCTACCTCCAAACGGATTCCCCTGGAGACGGTCACCATCGACAGCGATTTTCAGCAGTTGGGGATCGATTCGATGGACGCGGTGGAGATTCTGTTCGCGCTCGAGAACGAATTCGACATCAACATTCCCGACGACGAAGTGCGCAGCGTCCGTGGCGTGCGCGACATGTGCGTGGGTGTGGAGAAATTGCTGGCGGCCAAAGCGGCCGCGGCGGAAACCCAGGCCGGCCAGTAAGGCATGCGCCGCGTCGCCATCACCGGGCTGGGCGCCATTTGCGCGCT
>CAZFOP010000515.1:0-2411 GCA_964520085.1 uncultured Solibacteraceae bacterium
ACGCCTTCCACATGCCGATCATGCCCACGCCGCCGCCGGTGGGATAGAAGATGGAATCGGGCAATTCCCAATCCATCTGCTCGGCTACCTCGTAGCCCATGGTCTTCTTGCCTTCGATGCGATACGGCTCCTTCAGCGTGCTGACGTCGAACCAGCCTTCCAGCGGGCCGCGTTCGGCCACGATGCGCGCGCAATCGCCGATCAGGCCGTCCACCAGAGCGACGTTGGCGCCGTATGCTTTGCACTCCAGGTAATTCGCCTGCGGCACGTCTTGCGGCATGAAGATGTAGGACTCGATGCCGGCCGCCGCCGCATACGCAGCTAAGGCGCCGGCCGCATTACCCGCCGAGGGAATCGCCACTTTGCGAATGCCCAGTTCCACGCACATCGAGATGGCGCAGGCCAAGCCGCGCGCTTTGAACGACGCGGTGGGATTCAACCCTTCGTCTTTGACCCATAGCGCTTCGGCGCCCAGCCGCGCGCCGAGCCGCCTGGTTCGAATCAGCGGCGTCCAGCCCTCGCCTAAACTGACGATCGAAGCTTCCGAAGGCGGCAGCACGGGAGCGTATCGCCACATGCTGGCAGGCCCGTTGGCCACTTCCCGCCGCGGCCAGCGGTGCCGTATGGTATCGAAATTGTAGCGCACCAGCAACGGACCGCCGCAGGAACAGAGGTTCGCGACCGCGCCCGCATCCAGCCTGGACCCACACTGGCTGCACTCCAAATGGGTTGCTCTCGCCATGAACCATCAATACTAGCATTCGGCGAAACCGGGGCCGCTGGCGCAAGAGTCAGCCGGAATCGTGCCGCCACTGGTCGTAGTTCCAGTACGGGTATGACGCGGTGGGGTGTTCCCTTTCGCGGTGTCGTCTGATATAAAAGAGTTGTTTCGAACTGCCATGCTTCACTCTTGCGGACGTCCCCACGTTCACCGTTATTACCAGGATGAAAGCGCTCCGGGCAAGGGCGACGTGGATCGCCAGACCGGACCGCCGGCGAAGAGCGCGCCCGCCCAACCTTCGCACGGCGAGATCGCCGCGCTAGCCTTCTCCTATTGGGAAGCCCGCGGCAGGCAGGGCGGCTCGCCCATCGAGGATTGGATCCGCGCCGAACGTGAACTGCGCCGCAAGGCATGAGCGCGCCCGGCGCGAAACCGGTGTCATACAATTGAGACCAGGATGCCGCCAGGCACTGGGCGCAAACTCGCCATTTTGGAGCCGATCGCGCTCTTCGGTCTGATCCTGGCGTATATCTGGAGATGGCGCTACCATTGCCCGGCGGCGTGGGTGCCGATTCTGGCGCTGCCGCTGGCGTCCCACTGGTGGCGCGGGGAAAGCGCGGCGGCGCTGGGCTTTCGCGTGTGCAACCTGGCCGATTGCGTGCGTCGCTTCGCTCCGGCGCTCGCGCTTCTCTCGCTCGCGCTGCTGGCCTCGGGGCTGCTGCTCGGCACGGTCCGCCGCATCGCGCTCGATAGCGCCGCGATGACTTGGGCCATCTACCTGCCGTGGGGCCTCTTCCAGCAATATCTCCTCAATGGCTATTGCCTGAATCGACTGCAAAGCGCGCTGCCGCAGCGTGGCGCCGCGCTGGCCGCCGCGGCGCTGTTTTCGGCCGTCCATGCACCGAACGCCTTCCTGATGCCGTTGACGCTGATGGCCGGTTACGCGGCCGCGCGTTTGTATAGCGGATGCCGCAACCTCTACCTCCTCGGCTTGGCGCACGGCACCATAGGCGTGTTGCTGTTTCTGGTGGTGCCGGACTCGATCAGCCATCACATGGCGATCGGGCCTGGCTGGTACAGGCATTAAGGGTTGTGGAAGGATGCCGGCCACCGCTCCCTGAAGGTCGCGGCTCTGAACGCATCGGAGCCGCGACCTTCAGGGAACGATGGCCTCAGCGATTACGAGCCAAGCCGTCAGGCGAGTTCTCTTCCGTCCCACCGCGGCACATGCTGTCCCACAAGCGGACAGTGCACTTCGCGGCCCGACGAAGTTTCCCCTTTGAACGTCGTATGTTAGCCTATGCGCGGAGTGGCAGAAGCCGTGCCTTTTCCACTTGGGAACGGCAAATGGACATACAGCGCAAGAACGTAGGTAGGAATAAAGCCATCCGCTGGACCATCGTCGGGGTGGTGGCAGTGGCCGTGGTGGGCGGCGTCGGCTACGGAGTAACGCGTCTGAAGCCAGCCGCGCCCGGGGTGGACATGTCGGCGTTGTGGCCGGACACCGTGAAGCGCGGCCCGATGGTGAGGGAAGTGCGCGGCCTGGGCACGCTCGTTCCCGAAGACACCATGCTGATCACGGCCAATACGGACGCACGCATCGAGCGTATTCTGATCAAGCCCGGCACGCCCGTAAGGGCCGATTCGCTGGTGATGGTGATGACCAGCCCGGAGCTGCAGACGGCGCTGC
>CAZFOP010000516.1:0-2406 GCA_964520085.1 uncultured Solibacteraceae bacterium
CACCCACATGCCGGACTGCGAATCGCGCACCCAGCGAAAGAACAGAATCGACATGGCCAGCGACAGCACCAGGTTGCCAAGCTTATTGATCAAGCTCATCGAGCGCGCGTCGCGCACCGGAAAGCGCGAGGCATTCAAAAAATCGACGTCGAAGTGAAGGAACGCTTCGATCAGGTAAGAAAGCGCATCCACCGGGTAACTGTGATCGCCGTCCAAAGTTACGATCAGGTCGCCGATGGCTTCGCGGAATCCGCGCTTGTAGCTGCGGCCGTAGCCGCGCACATCCTCGCGAATGACCTTGGCACCCAGGGTTGCCGCGATTTCCGAGGTGCGATCGGTGGACGCGTTGTCGACCACGATGACTTCGTCCACAAAGCCCGGCATGGCGCGCAGGATCTGCTCGACACCCTGCTCCTCGTTCAGGCAGGGAATGATGACGGTGATGGAGTTGTTCTTATACATGGCGGAGCGGCAGCCGCTTCTCACACATAGGCGTGACGATACTCTTCCAGCGCTTGGAGCGCGCGCCGGCATACCTCGGCGTGCCGCGCCTTCTTGTCGCGGCGGAGTTGCTGACGTGTAGCCTCATCGAGCGCGGGCAACAGATCGAAGGTGATATTGGCTGGCTGGTAATTGGCGGGATCGGCGCCCGCGATGTAATAGCATAGCGAGCCCAGAGCCGTTTCGCGCGGTAGCGCGCGCGGCGCTACGCCGGCGGCCAGGGCAGCGGCGTGCGTGCCGGCCATCAGACCGGTCGCGATGGCTTCCACGTAACCTTCCACGCCGGAAATCTGTCCGGCGAAAAAGACATTCGGCGACTCGCGCAATTGGAGAGTGTCGGATACCAGCGCCGGTGCGTTGATATACGTGTTGCGGTGGATTTGGCCAAAGCGCAAAAACTCGGCAGCTTCGAGCCCCGGAATCATTCGTAGCACCCGCGCCTGATCTCCGAACTTCATATGGTTCTGGAAACCGACCAGGTTGAAACTTCGCGCGCGCAGGCTTTCCTGCCGCAATTGCACCACGGCGTACGGTCTTCGGCCGGTGCGCGGATCGCTCAGGCCCACCGGCTTCATGGGCCCGAAACGCAACGTATCGCGCCCGCGCCGCGCCAGTTCTTCGATGGGCAGGCAGGCTTCAAAGAACGGCGTATGGTCCTCCGCGATGTGCGCGGTAACCGGCTCGGCCTGGAGCAGCGCGTCGAGGAATCGTTCGTATTGTTCGCGGTCGAATGGGCAATTCAGATAGTCGCCGGTGCCATCTACCGATTTGTCGTATCGCGAAGCCCAGAAAGCGACGCCAGCGTTCACCGAATCGGCATCGACAATCGGGCTGATGGCATCGTAGAAGTAGAGGCGTTCGGAGCCGGTGAGGCGCGCGATGTCTTGCGCCAGATCGTCGCTGGTCAGCGGGCCGGTCGCGATGATGACGATGCGCTCCGGCGGGATCGCGGTGACTTCCTCGCGCCGCAATTCGATCAGCGGCTCGCCGGCGATGGCTGTGGTCACTTCCTGCGCGAACGTGTCGCGGTCCACAGTGAGCGCCTGCCCGCCGGGCACCCGCGCGCGGGCCGCCGCTTCCAGCAGCAACGAACCGAGCCTCCGCAGCTCTTCCTTGAGCAGCCACGGTGCCGTCGATTCCGATTCCGACTTGAGCGAGTTGCTGCACACCAGCTCCGCCAGCCGGTCCGTCCGGTGCGCCGGCGTCGACCGTGCCGGCCGCATCTCGTGCAAGACGCATGCCAGGCCACGGCGGGCTATCTGCCAAGCCGCTTCGGAACCCGCCAGACCGGCGCCGATAATGTGAATGCGATCGCGCACGTCGAACTTACAGGATACAAGAGCCCCCGCTGGGCGATAGGGTGCAGGCCGCGCGCAAGACGGCATGAGTATACAATCGGCTTGTATGATTCACGAGATCCTTCCGGTGGGAATGCTGCAATGTAACTGCTCTATTTTCGGCGACGAAGTTTCCCGCGAAGCCATTGTGATCGATCCGGGCGACGACGTCCGTCAGATTCTGGCGGTGCTGGCGAAGCACGCCCTGAAAGTGAAGGCGATCGTAATCACCCACGCGCATATCGACCATATCGGCGGCGCCCACGAACTGAAGCGGCTCACCCAAGCGCCTGTGTATATGAATCTGAACGACGCCGGCCTGCAGGCGATGCTGGAGACGCAAGCGTCCTGGCTGGGCATGAGCGCACCGGAGAACGTGGAAATCGACGCGCCGTTGAACGATGGCGCCACGCTGCAGCTCGGCGAGGCCGAGTTTCACGTCCTGCACACGCCCGGCCACACCCAAGGAAGCGTCAGCCTGTGGATTCCGTCGGAGCGAAAGCTGGTGGCGGGCGACACGCTTTTCGCCGGCAGCATCGGCCGCACCGATCTGCCGGGTGGCGACGGC
>CAZFOP010000517.1:0-2404 GCA_964520085.1 uncultured Solibacteraceae bacterium
ACGATATGTACGAAGCGCGCTGCCGGCGGTGCTTCGAGCCCGGCATTCCCAAGCAACGGGAAATCGACTTCGTGAAAGCGCGGCGGCGCGAACCGTGAGGAAAGACACCGGCGGGAAAGACCGCCGGCGCTACGAGAAACGGCGCCGCGAGCTAGAGTGATATAGAAGGAGTCTTCGTTGTGTACAAGAGCTTATTGGTCCTCTCGCTGACCGTGTGGGGCCTTTCCGGCCAGGCACCGGAAAAGGCGTCGAGCGCATTCGGGTTCAACGTCCAGAACATCGACACCACGGCCAATCCGTGTTCGGACTTCTACCAATACGCCTGCGGAAGCTGGCTGAAGAGTAATCCGATTCCGGCGGACCAGGCGCGGTGGGGCCGGTTCGACCAGTTGCAGGAACGCAATCGAGACGTGCTGCGCGAGATTCTGGAAGCGGCGAGCAAGCCGGATGCGGGCCGCGATGCGACGACGCGGCTGATCGGCGACTACTACGCGGCCTGTATGGATGAAAAGGCTGTCGAGGCGGCGGGGCTGAAGCCGCTCGAAGACGAGCTGGGGCAAATCCGCGGCTTGCGAAACAAAGCACAGCTTGCGCCAGTGGTGGCACGCTTGCAGCGCGGCGGCGTCGAGGCCATGTTCGAGTTCGGCTCCATGCAGGATTTCAAGGACTCCAGCCAGGTGATCGCGCAGTTCGACCAGGGCGGATTGGGTTTGCCGGATCGCGACTACTACCTGAAGCAGGACGCGGCGAGCGCGGAGTTGCGCCGCAAGTACGTGGAGCACGTAGCGCACATCTTCGTTCTCGCCGGCGAGACGGCGGTGGCTGCCAAGGCGGACGCAGAGACGGTGATGAAGATCGAGACCGCGCTGGCGCAGGGTTCCGACGACCTGGTGGCGCGGCGCGATCCGGAAAAGGTTTATCACAAGATGAGCACGCGTGAGATGGAGGCGCTCGGCGCACGGTTTCGGTGGAAGGAGTATCTGCGTGAGAGCGGAGCGCCGGAATTCGAGTCCATCAACGTGGCGTCGCCGGGCTTCCTGAAGGCTTTGAACGGAGCGATCCAGCGATTCAGCCTGGCGGACTGGAAGACGTATCTCACCTGGCACTTGGTGGGGGGCGAGGCGCGCCTGCTGCCGGAGGCGTTTGTGAAAGAAAGTTTCGCGTTTTATGGGAAGACGCTGACCGGGGCCACCGAACTGCGGCCGCGTTGGAAGCGATGCACGGACCTCACCGACGGCGAATTGGGCGAGGCGCTGGGGAAGCGGTTCGTCGAGCAGACCTTCGGCGCCGAGGGCAAGGCGCGCACGCTGAAGATGGTGGACGCGCTCGAAAAAGCGCTCGGGCAGGACCTGGATCGATTGCCGTGGATGACGGCGGAGACCCGAAAACAGGCACTGGTGAAATTACACGCGATCGCCAACAAGATCGGCTATCCGGACAAATGGCGGGACTATTCGAGCGTTGAGATCCGGCGGGACGATCTGTTGGGAGACACCCAGCGCGCCGATGCATTCGAATTCCAGCGCCAGTTGAACAAGATCGGCAAGCCAGTGGACCGGCTGGAGTGGGGTATGACGCCCCCCACGGTGAACGCATACTACGACCCGTCGATGAACGACATCAACTTTCCGGCTGGCATCCTGCAGCCGCCGTTCTACGACAACGCGATGGACGATGCGGTAAACTTCGGCGGCATCGGCATGGTGATCGGCCATGAGCTGACGCACGGCTTCGACGACCAGGGCCGGCAATTCGACGCGCAGGGGAATTTGCGCGACTGGTGGACGGCGGATGACGCCAAGGAATTCGAGAAGCGCGCGGCGTGCATCGCGGGCGAGTATTCGAAATTCGAAGTGGCGCCGGGCGCGATGATGAACGGACAGCTCACGCTGGGCGAGAACACGGCCGACAACGGCGGCGTGCGCGTCTCGCTGATGGCGTTGCTCAATACGATCGGCCGCGCGGACACTGCGAAGATCGACGGCTTCACGCCGGAGCAGCGGCTGTTTCTGGCTTTCGGCCAGGTGTGGTGCGTGAACGAGCGGGAGGAAGCGCTGCGGCTGCAAGTGAAGACCAACCCGCACGCGCCGGGCAAGCAGCGGGTGAACGGCGTGGTACAGAACATGCCAGAGTTTCAGAAGGCGTTTTCGTGCCAGGCTGGCCAGCCGATGGTGAGCGCCAACGCGTGCAGGGTATGGTAGGGGGACGGCAACCCGCTTCAGATCGATCATGGTGGCCCGATAGCGCCGGTCGAGACCCGGCCGGCGGTCGAAACCCATAGAACCGATGTGCCTTGAGCGCGGCGGGCGCAGTCTGCTATTCTCAATACGTTGCAATCCTAATTAGTTCTTTCCCGGCCGTGTGAGGCGGGGTCACTCCGAGGTTCACCATGTCAGGCCATTCC
>CAZFOP010000518.1:0-2400 GCA_964520085.1 uncultured Solibacteraceae bacterium
GCGCGCGGCCGGAATTGGACCTGGTGCCCGCGCCGCTGTTTCTACGCAAGAGGCATTTGAAACAAAGGGTGGTCGAGATCATTCGGGAGACAACCATGTCGAAGACGCGATGGATCACTGCGTTGGCCGCGAGCATAGTCTTTCTAGCCGGCGCGTGCTGGTTGGTAACCGGCGCATTTCCGCTGGCGGCGGAGCCGCAGGTGGTGTCGGACGCCGAGGGCGTGACGGTGGATCCGGGCGGCGCGCAGATCCTGCACCGCTCAGGGGTTCGGTATCCCGAGGATGCAATCTACAAGGGCATACAGGGAACCGTGGTGGTGCGGGTCGCGCTGGATGCAAACGGTGTGGTGACGGGCGCCACAAGTGTCAGCGGCCCCCAGGAGCTGCGCGAAGCGGTCCTGCAGTCGGTGTTCGACTGGCGCTTCGCCGAGGACGCGGCGGGAAAGACGCGGCAGGTCAGCGTTACTTTCGAGTTGCAGAAGGATGCCGCGGCTAAGCTTCAGGAGGCGGAACGCGCCCGGTTGAAAAGAATGTACGCCCGCGCCCAGAATCCGTACTGGCACCGTGCGATCAGGAACGTCATCGTGAGCGGGATCTCCGATCAGGCGAAGGCCGATCTGCTGGCGCGCCTTCCGGTTCACGCGGGCGACACCTTGACGGAGGACCTGATGATAAACGTCAGCATGGCGATCTCGAGGTTCGACATGCGGCTGGGCACATTAACCAGCCTGGAGGAGGGCGGGGTCATTTTGCGAATCGGTCCTCAGGTTCAGCTCGGCGCCGAGCCGGACGGCGATAGCGCAGCGAAGCCGCTCGCGGCGCCGGTGGAATCGGAATCCGGCGCCGCCGGCACTATACGGCTTCAGGTAAGCGGCAATGTGCAGGGGTTCGAACTGATCTCCCAGTCCGCGCCGGTCTATCCGCCGCTGGCGAGACAGGCGCGAATTGAGGGGACCGTCGTGCTGTCCGCCCTGATTGGCAAGGATGGACATGTCCAGGATCTTAAGGTCGTACGCGGCCACCCGCTGCTGGTGCAGGCGGCACTGGACGCGGTCAAGGACTGGGTCTATAAACCAACCACGATCAACGGCGAGCCGATGGAAGTGAAGACGGAAGTCAGCCTCAAATTCGCGCTGCCGCAGGAAGAGGTCCAGCAGCCCACGCGAATCCAGGTGGGCAGCGTCATGGAGGCCGCCAACTTGCTCACTCAGGTCAGGCCGAAATATCCACCGGAGGCGAAGAAGGCGGGCATTCAGGGAACCGTCGTGCTTTCCGCATTGATTGGCAAGGACGGCCAAGTGCAGAATCTCGAAGTCGTATCCGGCGATCCACAATTGGCCGAGGCGGCCGTGGAGGCGGTCAAGCAGTGGGTCTACAAGCCCACCCTGGTCAACGGCGAGCCGGTGGAAGTGCAGACCACGATTGACATCAACTTCACGTTGCAGTAGCGGTGGGCCGGATGCCTTCAGCCAGTAGGGCGGCAGACAATAGCCCAGCGTAAGCACTGGTTGAACAGCCGGTACACGGCGCAGCCCCGGAACGGGGCGGAAGAACAGGCCGTAGCGTCTTTCGCCCCGTTCCGGGGCTGCGCCGTGTTCAAACCTTTCCCGACGGCTTGCGCCATGGGCTACGATCTTTCGCCCCTCTGGGGCTTGGCGCACATCCAACGTTGGACGGTAGGTTTCCGGCCGCGACACCAAGTTCGATCAAGATGCCGCTTCCTGTGGTCGCGGCTCGGACCGTTCGGCAACCGCTCCGTTTAGCCGCGGCTCCGATCAGAGGGGTTGCCGCACAAGGCACCCCATCATGTGGAGCGAGGAAGCAGGATTAACGCCAATCCTGTACGTCCGAGTGCCGCATCGATTTGCCGGTGCGACGTGGACCGTTTGCGACCGAGGCCGTTATTCGCCGCGCAGCTTGGCGGCGATGGCGGCGCCGCGGGCGAACTCTTCCTGCAGTTGGCGCGTGCGCAGATTTTCGCGCAGATGTTCCAGCTTCTGAATGTAGAAGCCGAGGGCGCGGTCGATGTGGTCGGTATTGGTGGCCAGGATATCGCGCCACAGGTCGTAGGAGCTGAGCGCAAGGCGGGTCATATCGAGGACGCCGGGGCCTGCGACTTCGAGCTTCGCGCCGGTGGGCAAACGCTCGGCCAGCGTGGCGCCGAGCGCGGTGGAAGCGAGCTGTGGCAAGTGCGAGGTCATCGCCACGAGTTGGTCGTGCTGGTCGCAATCGAGCGTAACGAGGCGCGCGCCGAAGCGGTCCAGCCAAGCGGTGAAGTCGCGCGCGGCGGGGGTTTCGAGTTCGGCCGGATCGTCCGGCGTGAGCACCCAGGTACGCCCGTGGAAGAGACCGGCCTCGGCCGCGGCGGCGCCGCGTTTCTCCTTGCCGGCCATCGGGTGG
>CAZFOP010000519.1:0-2389 GCA_964520085.1 uncultured Solibacteraceae bacterium
TTCAATGTATTTGTTCCCTTAACTCGCTGTCTCAGTTTTGGGGTTCACTCCACAACCGCTAGCCCTTCTGAGAAGTCCCACCCCCTGTAAAGCCCCTTGTCTATAACGACCTTTCCCGTTTGATCGATGTAGACGCCATCGCTCACAGCGATCTCCAGGAGACCATCGTGAAACTCAGAGCCATAGTTGCCCCAGGCCTTCAGCTTCGGCTGGATAACGACGCGCCCATTTCCGTCAATGTACCCGGCTTGGCCGTTCTTGATGAAGCGATACAGCGGATCAGCCGACTTGCTACGGGGTATCCATATCGGATAGTCCCATGAGCAGGCAAACGCGACGGTCGCCGTGAGGACAAAGATGCCGAGCCTCATGATCCGATAATACAGCGCCAGGCCGCCATTGGATTGTCTGCCACCGCCCTTGAAGTGGGGTTAGCGGAAACTGGCGGTCCGAAAGGCAGGGCGGGTTTGCCTTGGCGTAAAACGCGCAAGCCGGCGATTGACCCGCCACCCATTCATTCGGCCTCCAGGGCGGGGGCCTCTCGCCGGGCCGGTGCGTTCCTGATACACTGCAAATTCCGGGGAACAATTCAGTGAATAAAGCTTTGTTGTGGTTGGCCGTGGGTTTGGCGTTGACGGGCTGCAAGCAGCAGGCGGCTCGGCCTGGCGGCATGGCGGGAATGCCGGTGGTGCCGGTGTCGGTGGGCAAGGTTGTGCAGGAATCGGTTCCCACCGAGCTCAAGGTGGTGGGAACGGTGGAGGCCTCGGCGATTGTGCAGGCCAAGTCGCAAGTGGCCGGCGAACTGATGGCGGTGCACTTCACCGAAGGGCAGAACGTGGCCAAGGGCGATCTTCTGTTCGAGATCGATCCGCGGCCATTTGACGACGCGCTGCGGCAGGCGCAGGCGGCGGTGGAGCGCGACAAGGCACAGATCGTGCAGGCGGAAGCCGCGCTGGCGCGCGACAAAGCCACCGCGCGATTCGCCCAGAGCGACGCCGAGCGGCAGGCGGAGCTGAACAAGAGCGGGCTCACGTCGCACTCGGTCTACGACCAGGCGCAGTCGAGCTCCGATGCGGCGAACGCTTCGGCGCGCTCCACGCTGGCGGCCATCGACACGGCCAAGGCGGCGCTCGATTTCGACCAGGCCGCGGTGGAGCGCGCCCGGCTCGATCTGATCTATTGCCAGATTCGCGCGCCCATTTCCGGCCGCACCGGCAACATACTGGTGCACGCGGGGAACCTGGTGAAAGTGAACGACGTGCCGCTGGTGGTGATCCACCAGGTTTCGCCCATCTTCGTCGATTTCGCGGCGCCGGAGCAGTACCTGGGCGCCATCCGCCGGCTGGCCGGGGAGGGCCGCAAGCTGACCGTGAAAGTCGAGTCCCAGGACGATCCCGGCCGCGCCGCCAACGGCTATTTGGCGGTGATCGACAACACGGTCGATGCCGCCACCGGCACGATTCATCTGAAGGCGACGTTCGAAAACGCCGACCGCCTGTTGTGGCCCGGCCAGTTCGTCACCGCTACGTTGACGCTCGACACGATTCAGAATGCCGTGGTGGCGCCGGCCGAAGCCGTGCAAAGCGGCCAGCAGGGATACTTCGTCTACGCCGTGAAGTCCGATAACCACGTGGAAATCCGCCCCGTGACGATGGGCCGCGCCTGGGGCGCCAAGGTGGTGATCGCCAAGGGTCTGGCGCCCGGCGAGACGGTGGTCACCGACGGGCAATTGCGCATCTTCCCCGGCGCGCAGATTGTCCCGATGGATCCAGCCAAGTTGGGAACGGGGCCGCTGTGAACCTCTCGCGCATTTTCATCGATCGCCCGATCATGACGGCGCTGCTGTGCTTCGCCATCCTGCTGTTCGGGACGGTGGCGTTTCGCGCACTGCCGGTGGCCGCGCTGCCCAGCGTCGATTACCCGACCATTGAAGTGAGCGCGGCGCTGCCTGGCGCGAGCCCGGAGACGATGGCATCCTCGGTCGCCACGCCGCTCGAACGCGAGTTCTCCACCATCGCCGGCATTCAATCGATGAACTCGGTGAATTCGCAGAGCAGCACGGCGATCACCGTGCAATTCACGCTGGACCGCAGCATCGACGCTGCTTCGCAGGATATCCAGGCTCACATCGCGGCGGCCGGCGGGAGACTGCCTGCCAGCATGCCGCGGCCGCCCTCTTATCAAAAGGTCAACCCGGCCGAGCAGCCCGTATTCTACCTTTCGCTGGTCTCCGACACGCTGCCGCTGTATACGGTGACCAATTATGCCGACGTTCTGCTGGCCCAGCGCATTTCCATGGTCAGCGGCGTGGCGCGCGTGCAGGTCTATGGCGAACAGAAGTACGCCGTGCGCGTGCAGGTGGATCCCGACAAGCTGGCGGTCCACAACA
>CAZFOP010000520.1:0-2380 GCA_964520085.1 uncultured Solibacteraceae bacterium
GGTGCTGACCAGCGACAACCCGCGCTCGGAAGATCCGCTGGCGATCATGAACGATGCGCTGGTGGGAATTCGCCGGGTGGATAAACCGCTGGTGGTGGAACCGGACCGGGCGGCGGCCATCGCGCGCGCTCTCAACGAAGCGCGCGAAGGCGACCTGGTGATTCTGGCCGGGAAGGGTCACGAGACCTATCAAATCCTGCACGACAAGACGATTGCGTTCGACGACCGGGCGGTGGCCCGCGAAGTGCTGCGAGGTTATGGGTATCAGTCGCGGATGGAACCATGACCTTGGATCTACAGCAGGTTGCGCGCGCCATGGCGGCCGCGGGCGAGCCCGCGGCCCTGCCAGTAGCCGGTTGGAGCGTGGACACACGAACACAACAGGCGGGCGACGTGTATTTTGCGCTACGCGGCGAGAAACGCGATGGCCACGATTTCGTTCCGCGGGCGCTCGAGCAGGGCGCGGCGGCGGTGGTGGTGGAAGCGGTGCGGGGCGCGGACGCCAAAGCGTTGCGGGTGGCAAACACTCTGACGGCGCTCGGGGAGCTTGCATCGTGGGCGCGGCGGCAGTGGGGCGGAACCGTGATCGGGGTGACGGGCAGCGCGGGGAAGACCACCTCCAAGGATGCGATTGCGCATTTGCTGGAAGTGCGTGGGCCGGTGGGGCGCACGGTCGGGAATTTGAATAATCACATCGGCGTGCCGCTTTCGATTCTGCGGCTGCCGGACGCGGTGCGGACTGCGGTACTAGAGATGGGGATGAATCACGCGGGCGAAATCCGCGCGCTCGCCAGTATGGCGCGGCCGGAGATCGGCGTTGTGACCAACGTGGGATACGCGCATGTGGAGTTCTTCGATTCCGTCCAAGGCATCGCGGCGGCGAAGCGGGAGTTGATCGAGAGCCTTCCGCGCGATGGCGTGGCGGTGTTGAACGCCGACGATTCGCGCGTGCGCGGTTTTCGCGACGCGCACGCGGGACGTTCGGTGACGTTCGGCTTTTCGGAAGATGCGGATGTGCGCGCGGAAGGCGTGTCGGCAAGCGGCGCAGGGACACGGTTTCGTGCCCTGGGCGTGGATTTTGAAACCAGCCTGGCGGGCACACACGCGGTGATGAATCTGCTGGCGGCGCTGGCCGTGGCGCGGGTGATGGAGATCCCGCCGGCGCAACTGCGCGACGCGGTGGCGAGCTTCACGGTGGACGCGATGCGCGGCGGGCGCTCGGTTCATAAGGGCATCGTGGTGTGGAACGACTGCTACAACTCGAATCCCGAGGCGGCGCGGCGGATGATCGACGTGCTCGGCCAAACTCACGCGGCGCGGCGCTTCGCGGTGCTGGGCGAGATGTTGGAGTTGGGGCATGCGGCAGAAGCAATGCACCGCCAGGTGGGTGCGTACGCGGCGCGGCACGGTGTGGACGTTCTGATTGGCGTGCGCGGCCAGGCGCGGCCGATGGTGGAAGCGGCGGCCGCGGAGGGACTTCGCACGGCGCATTTTTTCGAGGACCCGGCCGAGGCCGGAGAATTCGTCCGCGAGATGGCGCGCGCGGGCGACGCGGTGCTGTTCAAAGGCTCGCGAGGGGTGCGCATGGAGAGGGCGCTCGAGAGGTTTCAAGCGGAGGGGCCGGGCGAGCTCGATAAGGAGCGGGGCCGTCCCTGAATCGACGCGATGCTTTACTACTTACTTTACGAAAAGCTCTTCCGGCACGTCAGCGCCTTCCGCGTCTTCCGCTACACCACCTTCCGTACGGCGTTTGCCAGCCTGACGGCCCTGTTTCTGTGCATCGCGCTGGGGCCGTGGCTGATCGCCAGGCTGCGGCAATTTCAAATCGGCCAGTTCATCCGCGAGGAAGGCCCGAGGTCGCATCAGAAGAAAGCCGGCACGCCGACCATGGGCGGGGTGCTGATCATCATTTCGATTGTGATCCCTACGCTGCTGTGGGCGGACCTGCGCAATGTTTACGTTTGGGTGGCGATGGCCGGGTTGGTGGGCTACGGGTGGATCGGATTCCTGGACGACTACGCCAAGGTTACCAACCGGCGCAACCTGGGAATGTCGGGCAAGCGGAAGCTGCTCTATCAGTTCGCGATGGGCTTCGCTTTCGCCGCCGTGCTGCTGGTGATGCGCGGTCACGGGCAATTCTCCACCGCGGCGAACGTACCGTTCCTCAAGAGCTACCAGCCCTCGCTGCTGATTGGTGGCCTGCTCGCGAACCACTGGACGTACCTGTTCGGCGTGCTGCCGTTCGTGGTGTTCGTGGCGCTGGTGGTGGTGTTTTCGTCGAACGCGGTGAACCTGACGGACGGATTGGACGGACTGGCGATCGGGCTGATGGTGATTTCGGCCGGCGCGCTGACCATGCTCACCTACGCCGGCGGGCACG
>CAZFOP010000521.1:0-2377 GCA_964520085.1 uncultured Solibacteraceae bacterium
CGGTACGGATATCGCCATCGAGGCCGGCGATATCACGCTCATGCGCGGCAACCTGAATGGCGTGCCCGACTCGATCGAGCTTTCCCGTCGCACCATGCGCATCATCCGCCAGAACCTATTCTGGGCTTTCGCTTACAACACCGTGGGCATCCCGATAGCCGCGCTTGGTCTGCTCTCCCCCATGCTCGCGTCTGCCGCGATGGCGCTTTCGAGCGTCACCGTGGTGACCAACAGCCTGCGGTTACGGTAGCGCGGCCGGTGAGCCCCACTCGCGCGGCGAGAAATGTTATACGGTGGTAGCTTCGTCAACTACCGGAGATTGCCATCGTGTCAAGAAATCGTCTCGTGAAATGCCTCGCCGCGGCCGCCTGGCTCGCGCCCTTGTTTGCGCAGCAGCCGGTTTACCAAAACCCCGCCGCCCCGCTTGAAAAGCGCGTCGACGATCTGCTCGGGCGGCTCACGCTGGACGAAAAAGTCTCCCAGCTCATGAACGATGCGCCGGCCATCGACCGCCTCGGCGTTCCGCGCTACAACTGGTGGGGCGAGTGCCTGCACGGCGTGGCCCGCTCCGGCCGCGCCACCGTCTTCCCGGAGCCGATCGGCCTGGCGGCCACCTGGGATACCAACCTGCTTTTCCGTGTTTCCACTGCCATCTCCGATGAAGCGCGCGCGAAGTATAACGAGTTCGTCCGCCGCGGCCAGCGCAACATTTACCAAGGCCTCACGTTCTGGTCCCCCAACATCAATCTCTTTCGCGATCCGCGCTGGGGGCGCGGCATGGAAACCTACGGCGAAGATCCCTATCTCACCGGCCGCATGGCGGTTCAATTCGTCCGCGGCTTGCAGGGCGACGACCCCAAGTACCTGAAAGCCGTGGCCACGCCAAAGCACTACGCCGTGCACAGCGGGCCCGAAAGCGAGCGCCATGTCTTCGACGCCGTCATCGACGATCGCGACCTGTTCGACTCCTACCTGCCGCAGTTCGAAGCTGCCGTTAAAGAGGGCGGCGCGCTTTCCGTGATGTGTGCGTATAACAGCGTGGATGGCCAGCCCGCCTGCGCCAGCCCGCGCCTGCTCACCGACATTCTGCGCAAGCAGTGGGGCTTTCAGGGCTATGTGGTTTCCGATTGCGGCGCCATCGGCGACGTCTACGAGTCCCACAAGTTCGCCGCTACCGCGCCGGAGGGAGTGGCACGCACGCTCCAGGCGGGCACCGACCTCGATTGCGGCCGCGAATACCGCAACCTGCTCGCCGCCGTGCGCGCCGGCCTGCTGAGGGAATCCGAAATCGACTCGAGCGTGCGCCGCTTGTTGACCATCCGTTTCCGCCTCGGCATGTTCGATCCGCCCGAGACGGTGAAGTACTCGCGGATTCCCTATTCAGTGAATGACAGCCCCGCGCACCGCCAGTTGGCGCTCGATGCCGCACGCAAGTCGATCGTGCTTCTGAAGAACGAAAACAAGACGCTGCCGCTCGCGAAGACGATCAAGACCATTGCCGTGATCGGTCCCAATGCCGACAACGAAGACGCGCTGGTGGGCAATTACAACGGCACGCCCGCCGCGCCCGTCACGCCGCTGGCCGGCATTCGCAGCAAGCTCGGCGCCTCCGCCAAGGTGCTCTACGCGCGCGGAGGCGACCTGGCCGCCAACATGCCCAGCTTCGAGACCGTGCCCTCCTCGGCGCTCTCCACCGTTGCCAGCGGCGGCGTTAAGGGACTACGCGCCGAGTACTACGCGGCCAGCACGTTCGACGGCAAGCGGCACCGCGAGGGTGTACAGACCTGGCCGCCTGAGCTGGATACCTCGGGCCCCGAGCCGAAGGCGCTCGCGCCGCTGTTCACGCGCACTGACGCGCAAGTCGATTTCAACTGGTGGGAGAAAGCGCCGCGCGCCGGGATGAAGGATGGCGATTTCGGCGTCCGCTGGACCGGCTTCCTGCGCGCTCCCGTTTCCGGCACCTATCAGCTCGGCGCCTTCGGTCGCAACGCTTTTGAAATCTACCTCGATGGCAAGCTGGTCACCCGCCAGAACTTCATGCACGAAGCCGGCTACGACTACGCGCCCGTCGATCTGGAAGCCGGAAAAGCGTACGCCATTCGCATCGACTATCACCAGTACCTGGGCAACGCGCAGATGCGCCTGTTGTGGGCACGCCCGGCGGGTGGCGAACGGGAAGCGGCCTTGCGCGCCGCGCGCCAGGCCGACGCTGTGGTGCTGGTGCTCGGGCTCTCGCCGCGCCTGGAAGGCGAAGAAATGCCCGTGCCCGTGGAAGGCTTCAAGGGCGGCGATCGCATCGATATAGGCCTGCCCTCTGCGCAACAGAAGCTCATGGAGGAAATCGTCGCTCTCGGCAAGCCGGTGGTGCTGGTGTTGC
>CAZFOP010000522.1:0-2377 GCA_964520085.1 uncultured Solibacteraceae bacterium
AGTACTTGTCGAAACTCTTGATCCGGCCGGAAAGCTTCACGCCGCTCATCAGGTAAATCGTCAGGACAATCTTGTCCTTGCGCGCGTTGTTTAAAAAGCTGTCTTGAATGTTTTGCGCTGGTTTTTCCATCACACCCCCAAAAAAGACTGCATCGGGAAAGAACAGTGTTACCGCAGCGTAAGTAATTGTACACCGAATTACGTTCCGAATTCAGTATTGCCGATGGATGCGGCGAGCGGCGCCGGATCGGGCGATCACTCGTCTTCGTGCTCGGCGGCGGTGGTGGCCGAAGCGGGAGCGAGCAGGCGAACCACCTCGTCGCGCGTGTGCACACGGACCGGCGCGGTGTGCTTGCGGTCCGGCTGGCGAGCCGGTTCGAAGCGGAACTCGCGCGCGCGGTCGAGTTCGCGCTCCAGGTCGAATGCGGGAGCGCCGTGCAACCCGGGCACCTGGGCGATTCCGCGCTCGGTAATGACACACTCCAGGCCGCCCACCACCGCAAAATGGATCCGCATTTCCTGTTTGATGGAGAGCTTGCGCAGATCGGCCAGCTTCATCAGGCTTCCTGGTATTCGTCGACCTCTTCGCCGTGGGCCACGCGGTCGGAAATCCGCTCCTGGCAGGTCACACAATAGCGCGCCCAGGGCACCGCATCCAGCCGCTTGGCGGAAATCGGCTCTTCGCATTCCGGGCAGACGCCGAAGGAGCCGTGCTCCATGCGGCGGAGGGCGTCGGAAATCTCACGCAACAATTTCATGTCGATGGTATTGCGGTTGAGGAAGATCCACTCCTCGTGGTGTTGTTGGCTCAAGTCCCCTTCGTCGGACGGAACATCCAGACGCGCTACCACCTGAGCGGCCTTCTGCGCGGACATGCTGCCGCGAACCTCTTCGGCTTTCCGCTCCAGGAGTTGGCGGTAAGTCGAAAGCTTCGCTTTCGGCCCGTTCTTGTTGTTGGTATTCATCTTGCGTTCACTCGCCCGGCTGGCCGGATACACAATAAGACGCACATCCGAACCCAAAAGTTGCACATGCTTGGGGGGAGGCAGGCCAGCGCGGATTCCATAGTATACCCTTCGGTGGGCGGAAAGTCAAAACGAGGTCCTGTTCTCACGCGGCCCATTACGGTGCCAGTACGGAATGCTTCCTCCCTGGCGGGCCTGTCGCGCGACAGGCCGTCAAAGTTTCACCGCCAAAGCAAGGCCGTCGCCGACGGTGGCCATGGCGAGAGCGACACGCGTGTCGGCGTGCAGATGGCGATTGAATTCGCGGATGGCCACGGTATCGGGATCGCGGTTCTCCGGATCGGCCACCGTACCGTGGAATAGCACGTTGTCGGCGGCGATCAGCCCGCCGTGACGCAGCAGCCGCAGCGCGCACTCATAGTATTGGATGTAGCTGCCCTTGTCGGCGTCGATGAAAACGAAGTCGAAGGTGCCGGCCTGGCCCGCGGCGAGCAGAGCCTCCAGCGAATCGAGCGCCGGTGCGAGCCGCAGCTCGATTGCGTCCTCCACGCCGGCTTCGCGCCAAGTTTGCCGCGCGATGCGAGCGTATTCTTCGTTTATGTCGCACGCGATAAGCTTCCCACCAGGCGCCAGGCCCAGTGCAATCCAGCTCGAGCTATAGCCCAGGAAGACGCCGACTTCGAGCGCGCGGCGCGCGGCAGTCACGCGCGCCAGCAGATGCAGGAACTGGCCCTGCTCGGGCGACACCTGCAAGGAAGCCCGCGGGTGGCTTTCGGTCGACTCGCGCAGCTTGCGCAGCGGCTCCGGTTCGCGCAGCGTGACATCGCGGACGTAAGCCAGCAGGGCGTCTGTAAGCGCGGTCTGCGTGCGGGACATGTGGAACTTATTCTATCGCGGCCGCGCAGTGGCGGAAGGAATCGGCGTACTCCCCGCGGTTTGCTTGCTGCGCCGCTGATTACAGCAGGCGTACCAGGTGCGAAGCGCCGATGGCCAGCAACGCGCCTATGGCGGCGCCGGCCAGCACGTCGCTGAGGAAGTGCATGCCCAGCAGGATGCGCGAAGCCGCCACGCTCATGGCGCAGAACAGCAGCCCCAGCCCCAGCTCGGGGTAGAACACGGCCAGCGATATCGATACGGCGAATGCGGTGATGGTGTGGCCGGAGGGGAACGAGAATTGGTCAGGTGGCAGCAGGCACGCCCAACAATGCGGCTCGCTGGGCCGCTTGCGATGGGCAGCCTTCTTGAGCTTGAGAAAGAGCGCGATTCCGGTGCCGGCCGCCAGCGCGCCCGAGCCGACGGCCAGGAAGCGCCGCTCGCCGCCGAACAACAATAGCACCAGGCCCAGCGCGTACCACAACCAGCCATCGCCGCCGCGCGTGGCGCAGATCATCCACACGCGGATCCAGCGCGGC
>CAZFOP010000523.1:0-2374 GCA_964520085.1 uncultured Solibacteraceae bacterium
CAGAACCGGCGCTGCGAAGGCGACAGCGTTCCCGAATCCGAAGCCATCCTGGCCACCGGCAAGCGCGTGGTCATCATCGGTGGCGGCGATACCGGCGCCGACTGCCTGGGCACCAGTCATCGCCAGGGCGCGCGCTCTGTCACCCAATTCGAATTGCTGCCCAAGCCGCCGGACGAGCGGTCGCCATCCACGCCGTGGCCGTTCTGGCCGATGCAACTGCGTATTGAGACTTCCCATGAAGAAGGCGGCACGCGCGATTGGGGGGTAGCCACCACACGTTTCACCGGCGACGACCGCGGCCAGGTGAAGCAACTGCACGCGGTGCGCGTTGGTGCGCCGCCTAAGTTCGAAGCGATTCCCGGCAGCGAATTCACCATCGATGCCGAGTTGGTGTTGCTGGCGATGGGTTTCCTTGGGCCCGTGAAAAACGGTATGATTGAGCAACTCGGCGTGGCACTCGACCCGCGCGGTAACGTGGCGGCCGACGCCAATTACATGTCGAGCGTCCCTGGCGTGTTCGCCGCAGGAGATATGCGCCGCGGCCAATCGCTGGTGGTCTGGGCCATCGCCGAAGGCCGGAAGGCGGCACAAGGCATCGACCGGTTTCTTACCGGCGCCACCAAGCTGGAGTAAGCGGCGGCCAGTTGAGCCGATGATCGACGTTTCCCAGTGCGTGATCTGCGACGGCCCCATCCGGCGGCTCCAAAGAGCTTTGGTCTCCCCGTTTCTCGCCCGGCGGATTTGGAACCGTCCTCCATTTTGCGTCGACCTCGTCCGGTGCTCGGCCTGCGGATTCGCGTTCTACAACCCGCGCCTCGATGCGGCCGAGGAGGGTCGCCTGTATGCAAACTATCGTTCGGAGGAGTACCAGCGCATGCGCCAGTCCTTCGAACCTTGGTATACCGTCAAATTCAATGCGGGGCTGATTAGAGCGGACGATTATGAACGCCGCCGCCACGCGCTCGCTGGGATACTTCGCCAGCATCTCGGCAGTTGGCCGATCAGGCGCGTCCTCGATTATGGCGGAGACCGCGGCGATTTGGTGTGCGGCTTAGTCGATGGGGCCGCAGCTTTCGTCTACGACATTTCCGGAATTCCCGCTGTCAGCGGAGTGACCGTTACGACAGATCCGGCAAGTTGCCGAGCCGACCTAATTGTGAACAGCAACGTGCTGGAGCACGTCGGGTTTCCGCGTCGCTTGCTGGAAGACATCCTGAAATCGGCTCCCGCTGGAGGCATCGTCTTTCTGGAGGTGCCCTGTGAATTGCCGTTCGGGCTGTCCAGGATCGCCAGGCGAATCGCCCAGATCGGAATTGTGGCTTTGACGCGGCCCGCTCTGGCGCTATCGGTGCTTCGCCCGGCGAGTCTCTTCATGATGCACGAGCATGTCAACTATTTCACGGAGCAATCGCTGCAGGCTCTGATGTGCTCCTGCGGGTGTAAGGTCATCGCGGCAGGCAGCCATCCGCTGGATGGCATTGTAGAAAGCGGGCACACGGCGTGGTGCCTGGGGACGGCTTCGTAGCAGAGCAGATCCGGGCATGCCCGGCCCCTACGAGCGAGGCGAACACGGGTGGTCATTTCACGCTCGGCCGGACGGTCACCAACAGTACGCCGTGGCTCGCCACCTTTGCGGAGAAGCCGCCCTGTTGCGAACCCAGGTCCTGGTGCGCCCAGAGATCGCGCACCGCGGCGGAGACCGATTCCGGGTAACCGATGTCGGTCCACGCCACGCGGATTTCGGCTTCCGCGGCGCCGCGATTGAGCAGCGCCACGGTCCGGCTGCCATCGGCCATCTGCTTCGACCAAATCTCGCTCGTACCGTCGCGTTTCACCCTGCGCCCCTGGTAACCGAGCGCGTCCTGATCCACCGCGATCGCTTCCTTGTTCGTTAGAATGGCGCGGATTTCGTCCGTCATGCTGCGTATATCGTTGCCCGCCATCAGCGGCGCAGCCATCAGGCACCACAGGCTGAAGTGCGCGCGATACTCGGTTGCGGTCATGCCGCCGTTGCCGACTTCGAGCATGTCGGGATCGTTCCAATGGCCGGGGCCGGAAGCGAATTCGATGCCGTCCTGCAGATCGAGGATCTGCACCACGCCGTGACCGCCCCACTTCATCTCGACGTCCCACTTATCCTGGATGTCGCCGGTCGAACGCCACAGATTGCCGACATCCTTGGCCCACAGCCACGGCTTCGTCGATCCCCATTCGCAGATGCTGAAGACGATCGGCCGCCCGGACTTGGCCAACGCGTCGCGCATGAGAGAGTAAGATGCGATCGAATCCTGCGTCGAGTGATTGCACCAGTCGTACTTGAGATAGTCGACGCCCCAGGCCGCGTACTGGCGCGCGTCCTGAAACTCATAGCCGC
>CAZFOP010000524.1:0-2354 GCA_964520085.1 uncultured Solibacteraceae bacterium
ACAGCCGCCGCGCAAAGGCTCTGGGTACGCGCCTGGCGGCTCTCTGCCTACTCGCCGCGCCGTTCCTTTGGATGTTCCTCAGCATCGCGCTCTCCACCGATTCCGAGGATCGCGCCGCCACGCTCCTCGCTTTGTGGCCGCTGCTGCTGATTCTCTCCTTCGCGCTCACGCTCTGGAATCTCTGGCGCCATCCCAGCCTGCGCGCCGGCTTGCCCGTCCTCCTACTGGCCGCAATCAATGGGACTTTTCTCTCGCAGCAGTTGTGGGGATCGACCTACGCCATCTGGCCCTTGCTCGTGCTGCTCATCGCTGAGATGATCGCCTTCCTGGCTTCCATCGAGCCGGTCCGGACAGCCTCGGAAGCCGCGCCGCGAACTCTCTTCCTTGCGCCAGCATTAGCGGCGATTATCTCGGCGGCGCTGCTCCTCTGCGGCGGTCTCTACACCGCGAGTGAAGAGCGCCTCTCGTACGCGCGCGTGCTTGATGAGGGTCCAGTGATACATTCAACATTCCCAGCGCTGAAAGGAATGGCGGTCTCCGGCCCCTATTTGCCAGAGTTCGAGGAACTCCTGCGTTTTTCCGCCAACGAAATCCCTTTCTCCGACGGGCTGATTCTCCTTCCCGGCGAAGATCCGTTCTACTTCGTTACTGGCCGCACCCCGCAGTTCCCGGTGCTGCTCTTCGACAACGCCACCGATCCGCTCTCCACGCCCGCGCAGCTAGTCGCCGAGGCCGAACGACGCAAGACGCGCTGGCTGATCGTCAAGCGCACCATGCAGATGAAGGAAGATCCCACCCCACAGCGCGAAGCCGCGCTCGAAGCGCTGCAAAAGCTCTTTATGCCCTACCGCAAACTGGGCAGCTACGATGTCTACCGCCGCCCGTAGCGTCGCTGGCAGGCGTATGCCCGGTTGCCGCGCACAATCATGGAAGCGGTATAATCGGCCCTATGGCGGCAGAAATGCACACCACCTTCCCCAAGGCCCCAGACGCCGAGACTGGCCACAAGCTGCAAGCGCTGGAAGCTCGTCTCGCGCAGTCAGGCAGCCTGATGGTGGCTTACTCCGGCGGCGTGGACTCCGCGTACCTGGCGGCCACGGCACATCGCGTGCTTGGCAGCCGGATGTTGGCCGTGCTGGCCGACTCGCCCAGTCTCGCCCGTCGCGACTTCGAGGCGGCCTGCGCCTTTGCCCGGGCCGAAGAGATTCCGCTGCACATCATTGCCACTGAAGAGTTGAGCCGGCCCGAGTATCAGCGCAACGACGCCAATCGCTGCTTCCACTGCAAGGACGAGCTCTTTCAGGCGATGGAAGCGCTGGGCGCGCGGCTGGGATTTGAGCGTATCGCCTACGGCATGAACGCCGACGACACCAGGGATTTTCGCCCCGGACAGCGCGCCGCCGAGGAGCACGCCGTGCTGGCGCCGTTGGCCGAGGCCGGGCTGACGAAGAGCGAAATTCGCGCGCTGGCCAAGGCCGCCGGCTACCCGCTCTGGGACCGTCCCGCCGCACCCTGCCTTTCTTCGCGCGTCGAGTATGGCCGCACGGTGACTCGCGAGGTGCTCGAACAGGTGGAAAAGGCGGAAGACAGTCTGCGTGCGCTGGGCTTCCACGAGCTGCGCGTGCGCCATCACGGAGAACTGGCCCGCGTCGAGCTAGCCCGCGCCGAGCTGCCCCGCGCCCTCACGATGGATATGCTCGACACCATCACCGCCGCTCTCAAGCTGGCCGGCTTTCAGTACGTGACGCTGGATTGCCAGGGCTTCCGCTCTGGGGCGATGAATGCCGTACTGCCCGTCGAAGTGCTGGCCCGGCGCGGCGCATTGCCGGCAGTTTAGAATCACATTGCGATGAGAATTGGTTACCTGGAGTGTTTTTCCGGCATCAGCGGCGATATGCTGCTGGGCGCGATGGTTGATGCGGGCCTTCCTTTCGACTGCCTTGAAGAGACGGCTGCCGCGCTCAACGTGGGCGCGCGCCTGGAGATGCGCAAGGTGAGCCGCGGCGGCCTGGCCGCAACCAAGGTGGACGTGATCACAGACGATAGACCACACATGCATGAGGCGCATAGCGGCGTTAGCGGAGCTAGCGGAGTTAGCCATGCGCATCCCGCGCATGAGCATGAACCTCATACACACACTGCGCACGCCCACGCGCCGCACCGCTCCCTGTCGACGATTGTCGAAATCATCCGCGTCGCGACGCTCACCGAGAGCGTAAAGCAGCGCTCCATTCGCGCTTTCCAACTGCTGGGCGAGGCCGAAGCAGCGATTCATTCTGTCCCCATCGAAGAGGTGCACTTCCACGAGGTTGGCGCAGTGGACACCATCGTCGATATTGTCTGCGCCGCCGTGG
>CAZFOP010000525.1:0-2343 GCA_964520085.1 uncultured Solibacteraceae bacterium
CGCCGAAAGCCGCGCCGTCACGGTGCTGGTGGAGGCGCTGCCCATCGCGCAATCGGACGTGGTGCAGTCGCTCGACGAAGCCGCGGGCATTGTACGCGAGATTGCGAGCCCCGCCATACGCACCATGTTCGACGTACACAACGCGGTGGACGAACGCGAGCCGCACGCCGCGCTGATCGACCGTTACTTCGAGCTGATCCGCCACGTCCACGTCAACGAGCTCGACGGTCGCCACTGCGGAACCGGCAAGTACGATTTTGGGCCCCTGTTCGAAGTGCTGGCGCGGCGCGGGTACCGGGGTTGGATCTCGCTCGAGGCCTTCGACTTCTCTTACGGTGGCGAACGCATCGCCGCCGAATCGCTCGGCTATCTCAGATCCGTCATCGCGAGAACCTCATGAGCCACTACGTCGTCACAGGAGGAGCCGGATTCATCGGCTCGCAAATCGTCCGTGCGCTGATTGCAGCCGGCGCCGGCAGGATCGTCGTCATCGACAATCTACTGACCGGGCACGAAGCCAATCTCGAAGAGGTCCGTACGCGAATCGACTTCCAGCGCGCGGATATACGCAACTACGAAGAGATCGCGCCCCTCCTGCGCGGCGCGGAAGTGGTGTTCCATGAGGCCGCCATCCCTTCGGTGCCACGCTCGATCGACGACCCCGTGCCGTCGCACGAAGTGAATATCGATGGCACGTTCAACGTGCTGCGCGCGGCGCGCACCGGCGGGGTGGGCCGCGTGGTATATGCGGCGTCGTCGTCGGCCTACGGCGATACATTGGTTTTGCCCAAGGTCGAGTCCATGACGCCGAATCCGAAATCGCCCTATGCGCTGCAGAAGCTGGTGGGCGAATACTATTGCGGCGTGTTCGCGGGCGTCTGGGGGCTGGAGACGGTGGCGTTGCGCTACTTCAACGTGTACGGCCCGCGGCAGGATCCGTCGAGCCCATACTCGGGCGTGCTCTCCCTCTTTCTGCGCTGCGCCATCGAGCGGCGCGCGCCGGTCATCTTCGGCGACGGCGAGCAGTCCCGCGATTTCACGTTCGTGGAAGACGTGGCCGAACTGAACCTGAAAGCAGCCAGCGCCAAGAATGTTTCGGGCAGGATGTACAACGGCGGCAACGGCGGACGCATCACGCTCAACCAGGCATGGCGGCTGGTGCAGGAGTTGGAAGGCATCGACATCGCGCCAAGCTACGGGCCGCCGCGCGCCGGCGATGTGCACGATTCGCAGGCCGACACGGTCGCCGCCATTCGCGACCTGGGCCACGCCCCGCGCTTCTCCTTCGAGCAGGGCATGCGCCGCACACTCGATTGGTATCGCCAGCAGCCGAAATGAAGGGCAAGGGATTGCGCGTGCGGGAAGAAGAGCCGAGACGACTCTCGGCTCAGCCGGCTGGAAAGCCGGCGCCACGAGGGGCCTCTTACGCGATGGTGCGCTTGGCCTCGTGAATCTCTTGCAGGCTCCAGACGCGGATGGGATCGCGCAGGCGCGCGGCCACTGCGTCAGCGGCGGCGCGCGCGCCGCTCATGGTAGTGATGCACGGGACGCGCGACATCACTGCGTTGCGCCGGATGGCCTTCTCGTCGAAGAACGCCGGCGCGCCGGTGGTCGTGTAAATCGCCAGTTGCACGCCGCCGCCCTTCAGCAGATCCACCGCGTTTGGGCGTCCTTCGTTCACCTTGAAAATGATCTTGCAGGTGAGGCCGGCGCCGCGTAGCGCGGCTGCCGTACCGCGCGTGGCGACCAGTTGGAATCCTTGTCCGGCGAATCGCCGCGCCACTTCCACCGCTTCGGCTTTGTGATGATCGTTGACGCTGATGAACACCGTACCCTTTTCCGGCAATGGGCTGCCGGCGCTGATCTGCGCCTTCAGAAACGCTTCGCCGAAATTGATTCCCACGCCCATCACTTCGCCGGTGGAGCGCATTTCCGGGCCGAGCGCCGGGTCCACGCCGGGAAACTTATTGAACGGGAAAACCGGCGATTTAACGAACACCTGCGGCACCGTCAACGTACCCGACGTCACGCCGCCCGTCAGGTGCGCGTAATCCGTGAGCTTGCGGCCCCACATCAACCCCACCGCGATCTTGGCCAGCGGCACCCCGGTGGCCTTGCTGACATACGGCACCGTACGCGACGCGCGCGGATTGACTTCGAGCACGTACACCGTGCCGTTTTGAATCGCGTACTGCACGTTCATCAGGCCAATCACGTTCAGCGCCTTGGCCATCCGCCTGGTGTAATCTTCGATGGTGCGTATGTTCCGCTCCGGCAGCGATTGCGGCGGCAGCACGCACGAGCTGTCGCCGGAATGCACGCCGGCTTCCTCGATGTGCTCCA
>CAZFOP010000526.1:0-2341 GCA_964520085.1 uncultured Solibacteraceae bacterium
GAAAGCGATCATGCGCGGCACCGGCGAAATCGAGGGCGGCCAGATCGACGAAGTGATGTTCGAAGGTTACGGGCCGGGCGGCGCGGCAGTGCTGGTGAACGTGGCCACCGACAACCGCAACCGGACGGTGAGCGAAATCCGCCATGCCTTTTCGAAGCACGGTGGCAACATGGGCGAGCAGGGCAGCGTGGCCTGGATGTTCGAACGCAAGAGCCAGGTCTACGTGGCCGGCGATAAAGTGACCGAGGACCAGTTGATGGGCGTGGTGCTGGAAGCGGGCGGCGACGATCTGCGCCAGGATGGCGAAAGCTGGGAAATCCTTTCGGCTCCAGAAGCGCATGAAGCGGTGCAGAAGGCACTCGAAGCGGCTGGCATCCCGGTTCTGGAAGCCACGATTGCCATGGTGCCGAAGAACCTGGTGAAGCTCGAGGGCAAGAACGCGGCGGGCATGTTGCGGCTGAACGACGCGCTGGAAGAGCACGAAGACGTGCAGAACGTTTACTCCAACTTCGATATCGACGAGAAGGAGATGGAGGCCCTGGAGCACTAGCGTGCGGGTGTTCGGCATCGATTGCGGGTCGGCGCGCACCGGTTACGGCATCATCGAGAGCGACGGGCGCCTGCACCGCATGGTGTCCGCCGGGGCGATTTGCACCAACCCGCAATTGCCGTTCGAGAAGCGGCTGCTCAAAATCGCCAACGAACTACGCGCGCTGTTGCGTCAGCACACGCCGGATTCGGCGGCGGTGGAGGGCGTGTTTTGTTCCGCCAACGCGCGGACGGCGTTGAAACTGGCGCAGGTGCGCGGCGTTGCGTTGCTGGTGGTGGCGGAAGCGGGCGTGGCGCTGGCGGAGTATTCGCCGCTCGAGGTGAAGACCAGCGTGGTAGGTTACGGGAGGGCGGAGAAGGCGCAGGTGCAGTCGATGGTGCAATCGCTGCTGAAGCTGGCAGACCCGATCGAATCCGAGGACGCGGCCGACGCGCTGGCGGTGGCGATTTGCCACGCCACCCACGAGGCCACGCGGGCGAGGATCGAGGGGGCATGAATAGCGCGTGGCGGATCTGCTGGTTGCTCTGGTCAGCGACGGCTCTCGTTGCCGGCGATGCGAGCGTATTCTATTCCAAAACGTTTCCCGGGAGCGGCCCACCGTATTTCGAAGTGCGCGTTGCAAAGACGGGGGATGCCGATTACCGCGAGGCGGCCGACGAGGCATCGCCACTGAAGTTCCAGCTTTCCGAAGAAGAGACGGCGACAGTGTTTGCGCTGGTCGAGAAGCTGGATTACTTCCGGCATCCGCTCGAATCGCCGGCCAAGGTGGCGTTCATGGGAACCAAGCTGCTGCGCTATGAGGGCGGCGGCGCCAAGAACGAAGTGAAGTTCAATTATTCCGACGATGCGGCCGCACAGACGCTGGTCGTCTGGTTCGACCGGATGGCGGAATCCGCCGAGATCCACATCGATCTGGAACGCGCCGCCAAGTACGATCACCTGGGTGTGATGAAGGCGCTGAACACGCTGGCAGATGCGATGGAGGACCACCGCATGGCGGCCGCGGCGCAGTTCCTGCCGCTGCTCGACCGCATCGCCACGAACGAGAAATACATGCACACCGCGCGGACGCTGGCCGCGGACATGGCGGCAGCGATTCGCAATCCGAAGAAGTAAGGCGCGCTGCGGCCAAGGCCCGCGCCCGCGCCTACGCCTTGCGCAACGCCAACACGGCGTTCAATCCGCCGAAGGCGAACGAGTTCGAAATCGCACACTCCACCTGTGCCTGGCGCGCCTGGTTGGGGATTACATCCAGGTCGCAGTCCGGGTCGGGCACGTTGTAGTTGGCGGTGGGCGGCAGCACGCCATCGCGTAGCGCCAGCACCGTGGCGACGCATTCCAGGGCCGCAGCCGCACCGAGCGCATGGCCGTGCATCGATTTAGTGGAGCTGATTGCCAGCTTGGCTGCGTGCGCGCCGAAAACGGCTTTCAGCGCGGCGGTTTCGGTCGAGTCGTTGGCCAGCGTGCCGGTGCCGTGGGCGTTGACGTAACCAATCGCCTCCGGCGACAGGCCAGCATCGCGCAAGGCCGCGCGCATGGCCTTGGCCGCGCCATCGGCGGAAGGCTGCGTGATGTGGCAGGCGTCGGCCGACATGCCAAAGCCGACGATCTCGGCGTGAACGGTGGCTCCGCGGGCGAGCGCGGCCTCGAGCGGTTCCAGCACCAGCATGGCCGCGCCTTCGCCCAGTATCATGCCGCGGCGGTCCTTGGAAAACGGCCGGCAGGTTTCGGGCGACACCACGCGCATGGCCTCCCACGCTTTGAGAATGCCGAAGCTGAACGGCGCTTCGC
>CAZFOP010000527.1:0-2324 GCA_964520085.1 uncultured Solibacteraceae bacterium
TGGCCCACATCTCGACGAATAACGCGGTAGCCATGGTGGACTACGCGCGCCGGCACGGCCTGCCAGTGACCTGCGAGGCCGCGCCGCACCACTTCACGCTCACCGACGAGGACATGGTGGCCTATGACAGCGATTACAAGATGAAACCGCCGCTGCGTTCGGTGCGCGACCGCACCGCGCTAGTCGAGGGCATCGCCGCCGGCGCCGTGACCGCCATCGCCACCGATCACGCGCCCCACCCGGGAAGCGAAAAGATGCAGGAGTTCGAGCGCTGCCCGTTCGGAATCATCGGTCTCGAAACGGCGCTCGGCCTGGCGCTCGACCGGCTAGTGCATTCGGGCAAGATCACCTTGACGCGCCTGGTGGAGTTGTTCACGACTGGTCCGGAATCGATCATGCGCCTCGGCCGAGGCACGCTAGCGCCGGACGCGCCCGCCGACATCACCATCTTCAGCACCGAGCTGAGCTGGACGTACGACGTCAACCAGTCGTTCTCCCGCAGCCGCAACTCCCCGTTCCACGCAAGGACATTTCGCGGCGGACCCGTGGCCACCATCGTCAACGGCGAGTTCGCCTGGCGGCGAGAGTAGGCTTCCATAAGCGCCCATATAACAACGACTGGCTGAGCCCGGAGGGCGAAAGAACATAGCCCAAGGCGTGAGCCTTGGGAACGGCATGAACGCGGGAAAGCCCCGGAACGGGGCGAAAGACCTTTCCGGCGAGAGTTCTTCCGCCCCGTTCCGGGGCTGAGAGGCGGGCATCCTGTATCCACACGGCTCACGCCGTGGGCTAGCTTCTGCCGCCCTGTGGGCTGAAGAAATGATGTATCTAGACGCCCCGCTCCCAGCGATCCGCCTTCACTGCGGTTCGGCTGCGACACCGTGCGCGACGCGAGAGATGGCGTTGATCAGTTTGCGATAGGGAATCGCGGAGAGGTCGCCGAAAGGCAACCATTCGCCATCGCGCCACGTGGAGTAATACCAGCGCGCGAGCAGCGCCAACGATTCCTGCCGCTCGCGCACGCTCGACTGGCGCGGCTTGAGCGAGGCCAGCAGCTCGCGCAGTTTCTGGTCCAGCGAGACTGGTTTGCCCTCTTCGATTTCGAACCCCAACCGTGTGGGGGCTTGCAGATGGCCGCCGGAAACGAACCACAATTCGACGGCGGCCGGCGCGGCGGAAGGCAGGATGGCGACGCCATGCAGGCGATCGATGTCGCGCGCCAATTCGTCGCGCAGCTTGAGGACCTCCTGAATCTTTTCCAGGCGCTTATGCTGGCGGGCGGCCTCTTCAAACTGCATCTGTTCGCTCAACCGGTCGCGCGAATGAACGATGGCGCCCACCAGGGACTGGCCGTCGCTGCGCAGGAATTCGAGCACGCGGTCCACTTCATGCCCGTACTCGGCCGGTCCCACCACCTGCTGGCAAGGCCGCAGGCAAAGGTTCATTTCACCGTAGATGCAGCCGGGGTGTTGCGGAGAAGGCGCAAGGTCTTCCTGGCAGCGGCGCATCTGGAACAGATCGAGGAATTGCGACTCGAACCGCTCCGCCGATGCCCGCGAGCGGAACGGCCCGAAATACGATCCCGGCGCGCGCGAGAGGTGCGCCGCGATGAGGCTGCGCGGATACGCGTTCTGGAGCACGATCTTCACATACGGCGGCATGCGTAGCTTGAGCAGCTTCAGATAGCGATCCGGGAATAAGCGCCGGGCCTGCTGGTATAACACCACGGCCGATTCGAAAGCCGAGCCGGTGATTTGGTACTCGATGCGGCGCACGGTCTGGCGCAGGTTCAGCAGGCGCGATGGGCGCTCGCGCGCCGCCAACAGGCGCAGCAGGCGGCGGCGCAACATGCCGGTTTTCGATAGGTACGGCTCGCCCTCGGCAGGCCAGAGCGCGAAGACCGCCGGCAAGTTGGGCAGACCGCCGAGCAGCGCATCGAGCGCCGCCATATCTCCCCCCGTTTCGACGGCGTGCGTAAGGCTCTCCATCCGGATGTGCGATCGGTGCGAAAATACCGGCAACCGCTCCCCAGCGTTCGCGGCTCCAGGCGGCCATCAGAGGCGCGACCATCCGGGAGCGGTCGATAGCGAATGCGTTCTTAGTGCCCAGCTCCGGGCGGAACGAAATCAGCCGGCAGCGCCGCGCCTTCGCCGAAGAAGTAGTTGTCCATTTGCTGGATTAGAAACTCCTGCGCCTGCTGCGTGCCCAGATTCAGCCGGTACTCGTTCATGAGCATCTTCATGTGCTCGACCCACATTTTCCAGGCTTCCTTGGACACGTTGTCGTAAATCTTCCGGCCCAACGGATGGCCGTCGAACGGCACT
>CAZFOP010000528.1:0-2236 GCA_964520085.1 uncultured Solibacteraceae bacterium
TGAAGCGGTGCAGCAGCCGCACCACGTAACTCGACCAGCTCACCGAAACCGTGGCTGCACCCACCGCGTATTCCAGCACCAGATCCCAGCCGATGATCCACGCCAGCAACTCGCCCATGGTCGCGTAAGCGTAGGTGTACGCGCTGCCCGCGATGGGAATCATGGTGGCGAACTCGCTGTAGCACATGCCCGCGAACGCGCAGCCGATGGCCGCCACCACAAACGACAGCACCACGGCCGGCCCGGCATTGTCCGCCGCAACGATCCCGGTCAGCGAGAACAACCCCGCGCCGATGATGGCGCCGATTCCCAGCGCAACCAGGTTCACCGGCCCCAGCGTGCGCTTCAAATGATGGGTGGTATCCTCTGATTCCGCTAGAATCACTTCCACCGATTTCGTTCGAAACAGGCTCATAGGTTCGTTTCCTTTGCTGGAAAGGCTGAGTATACAGTGCGGCGTGGCACTGGCGCTACTGGGCCGCGCGCGCGCCTGCGATAGCGCGCCATTCCTCGATTCGATGCCGCACGTCCGCCGCGGTTGCTCCCGCCGGAAGTAAATCGGCGATCACCGCTACCGTGTCGGCGCCGGCTTCGAAGACGGCGCGCGCATTCTCGCGCGTAATGCCGCCGATCGCGACCAGCGGTTTCCCGGTAAGCTCCCGGCAGTGCCGCAGCTCGCCGATGCCAACGACAGGGTCGGGATTCGACTTGGAAGCAGTGCCAAAGATGGGGCCAAGCGCCACGTAATCCACCGGCTCTTCCGCGGCGATGCACAACTGCGCCGCGTTGTGTGTGGAGTAGCCGATCGTCGCTTCTTCTCCCACCAGCGCGCGTGCGTCGGCGGGGGCGAGATCGTCCTGCCCCACGTGCAGACCCGCACCGAGCAGCTTGGCGATATCGGCGCGGTCGTTCACAATCGGCATCGCGCCCGCCTGGCGGCACAGCGACGCCACCGCGCGCGCGTCCTCAAACGCAGTCGGGCTCCACAGCCCCTTGTGCCGGATCTGCAGCACTCCCACGCCGCCTTCGAGCATGGCCGCCGCGGTCTCGACCAGCGCCAGCCCGCGCCGCTCGAGCGCGCCGGTATCGAGAATCGGGTAAAGCCGTGGCAGTGTCTTCAAAATGCGAACCGTCAGGGCATTATATCAGTCGGTGGGTAGGCCCCCTTGGCCGCCAATCCGCCGACCGGTGCTAGCTGAGCGCAAGGGCGACCACGGTAGTGGCGGCGGGTTGGTCGCCCGCAAGTTCCTGCACGAATGGCGATTCAATCGCTGCGGCATCGAGTTCAACGGCGCACGCCGCGATTTGCTCCGCCGTCGCGCCGGGAAAGCACAATTCGCAGGTCCCCACATCGTTTCCCACCCGGATGGCGGGCCCGAAAGTGCGGCAGACAAGTGGCCGCGATTCGTAGAGATCGCAGGTGCCTGTTACCGGGTCTAGCACCGGGCAGGGCGCGTCGTCGTCAGCCGCCTCGCTGAGCGCGCGATTGGCCGTGTCGGCGGGATACTGGCGGCGCAAGCGGGCGGCCGCCTCGCCGGCGCGGAAGCGGACGCGCGCTCCCTGCGCCGCGTCGCGCTCCTCCAGACGGAGCAACCCCCGGCGCAGGCGCTCCGCGTCGAGACCGCTGATTTCAAAAACGCCCAGACAACATTCGCAACACCCTGGCCGGCACTTCAGCCAGGCACCGGCTTTTCCGGCGGCTTCGGCCAGCGCGGCATCGATAATCTGAATCAGCTTCGTGTCGTCGGCCACTGCATAAAGAATAGCGAAACTGGAGGTCCGATTTGCCAGCGTGCGCCGGAACAAACCGCCTCCCGGGCGCGTAGAGTATAGGAAGGGAGTGGTCCCCGCGCATGAGGTTTCTGTTGTGGTGTATTCTGCTGGTGCTGTGCTGGCCATTGGCGTTGGCTGCACTGGTGCTCTATCCATTGGTATGGCTGATACTGCTGCCGTTTCGCGTGGTCGGAATCGCCGTGGAGGGTGCCCTGTCGCTGGTCTGGGCCTTGGTCACATTGCCCGCGCGGCTGTTGCGCGCCCTCTGAAAACTGCCGCCAACAGCCCTAGTTGGGTACCTGGATATCGAACCCGGCGTGTGGCGTGGGCGGGTAGCTCCGGCCCTGGGTGCGGAATTCGTAGCGTTCGATCGCTACCGCGGCGCCGCTCTCGCTGCTGCGCACCACACATCCGTAGATCATGAGCTTCATCGGGCAGTTGTCATTGAGCAGGACCGGCCACG
>CAZFOP010000529.1:0-2150 GCA_964520085.1 uncultured Solibacteraceae bacterium
AATCCGGTTGCGGGCTCATCGGCCGAGCGCCTCCAGGGCCGCGCGCAAAAAATCGCTCATCTTTCGATTATCCTTTTTTCCCGGTGCGCTCTCGATGCGGGAGCAGGCATCCACGCCCC
This sequence comes from uncultured Solibacteraceae bacterium, assembly GCA_964520085.1. Classification (GTDB taxonomy): domain Bacteria; phylum Acidobacteriota; class Terriglobia; order Bryobacterales; family Bryobacteraceae; genus Bog-375. The sequence goes on from CAZFOP010000529.1 coordinate 120, forward strand.
AGGGATGCAACATCGCAACGGCCTGCGCGACGTTCGAAGCGTCGAGGCCGCCGGCCACGATGAGTGGCTTCGGCGCGCCAGAAGCCAGCTTCCAATCGAAGACGTGGCCCGCGCCGCCGAACAGCTCGCCGGCCGGTCCATCGAGCAACAACGCCTCGGCCGGACAGTCGCGGAAGGGGGCGAAGTCGAAGCCGGGTTCCACGCGCACGGCCTTCCACACAAGGAGCGACGACGGATAACCACCAATCGTTTCCGAGCCATGCAATTGCGCCACGTCGAGCGATGCCACGCGGGCAATCTCCTCGATGCGCGCCGGCGCTTCATCTACGAACACACCGACGCGGCGGACACCGGGCGCCGAGGCAATCTCGGCGGCGCACTCCGGCGCGATGAAGCGCGGGCTGCGCGAATAGAAATTGAAACCGATGGCGGTGGCACCGCCCTCGATCGCCGCGGTGGCATCGTCTTGGTTTGTGATGCCGCAAATCTTGACGATCATGACGCAACCAGCGCGCGGAGCGCAGCGGCCGGATCGCCCGATTTCATCAGGTGCTCACCGACCAGAAACGCGGAGTAACCGGCGTCACGCAGCCTGCCGATATCGGCTGCGCTGTGTATGCCGCTTTCGCTGACCGCCAGTGCGCCAGAAGTCATGAAGGGCGCGAGCGAAAGCGATGTCTCCAGCGTCACCTCAAAAGTGGTGAGGTCGCGATTGTTCACGCCGATGATGTCGCTGCCTGCGGCAATCGCCATGTCGAGCTCGCGCCGGTTGTGCACCTCGACCAGCGCGGCCATCTTCCAGCGCGCGGCGGTTTCGCGGAAATCGCGCAGCTCGCGCTCGGTCAGGATGGCGGCGATCAGCAGGATGCAATCGGCGCCGTGGGCCGCGGCCTCGAGGATCTGCTCGGGCGCGATGGTGAAATCCTTCCGCAACACAGGTACGCTCACCGCCGCGCGCGCCTGCTCCAGATCGGCCAGACTGCCGCGAAAGAAGAGCTCGTCGGTCAGCACGGAAAGCGCGGCTGCGCCGCCCGCCTGGTAAGCCGTCGCAATCCGAGCCGGAACGAAGTCCGGCGCCAACAATCCCTTGCTCGGTGAAGCTTTCTTGATTTCCGCGATGATGGCCGGCGTGTGCGCGCGCAGCCCCGCGCGAAAATCACGGCGGCCGGGTATGCGCGTTTCCGCCGCTCGTTCCCACTCTTCGACAGGGGACGCCTTCGCCGCCAGATCCGCGCGCTTTTGGGCGACAATTCTCGCCAGTATGTCTGGAACAGTATCGATCAAGGGTGTTTTCTTATCGTAGCAGAGAGGCATCCAGGGCAAGCTAAAGCATGCCCCACCAACGAGGTGCTTGTCTTTGGTGGGGGATGCTTTAGCTTGCCCTCACCTCGCGACATCTGACCCTGAGATCTCATCACCGACTTGCCGCGCGTGTCCGCCGGCGTTAGGCTGAAATCGGGATACTCATGCGACATCAGGCGAAGATTGACTGGCTAGTTGGAATAGGAATGTTGGCCGGGCTCGTCGTTCCCTTTGTCAGCGCTGTCGAGGAGTATACGGCCTGGGGGTACGCCGCATCCGGTTTCGTGGCGCTCCTGGTTTTCGGCTTTTGCTATCCCCAGTGGTACGAAACCAACGCGGATGCTCTCGTGATTCGCGCCGGATTGACCACGCGCCGTATCCCTTATTCGACAATCACGGCGGTTCGCCCGTCGTCTTCCCGGCGGAGCTCTTTCGCGATGTCCTTGGATCGGGTCGAGATCGAATATGGCTCCAAAAGAATGTTGATCGCGCCGAAGAACCAGGACGAATTCTTCTCGGATATGGCGGCCCGGGCTCCTCAGCTTTTGAGGCAAGGCTAAAACCTGGCGCCCACCTTCGCATCCTTCGAGTAAGCGCGGTTGATCGTGGATCTTCCGTGCACGCGAGCCGGGCCGGGCATGCCCGACCCCTACGTTGCTGTTGTAGGGGCAAGGCACGCCTCAGGCTTGTCCAAGTTAGGTTTCGGAAAGACCGGCGGAAGCTCTGCTA
>CAZFOP010000530.1:0-2136 GCA_964520085.1 uncultured Solibacteraceae bacterium
GGAAGTGCGGATACACCAGAGCGACCGCGCCGATGACGACATCTGTCTCCTGTTCGGCCGCAGCCCGGGCCGCATGGAGCGGGTGCAAGGCGAAACGCTGGAGACCACGCAGGCCACGCCGGCGCGGCTGGCCGTGTTCGACGCTCCGCTCGACCTCGAAAGCATTACGCCGCAAATGCGCGAGAACCTGGACGACGAGCTGACCGAGGTCAAGAACGAGAACGCCATCGACCGCATCACGGGGCAGGCGAACCCGCGCACCATCGAGCGCGTCCCCGCCGGCGCGCGTTTTCAAACGCGTTTTGTGATGGATGTGCTCTGCGAGGCCGACGGCCCGCTGTTCCTGCGCGTGCTGGAAGGGCTGCGGCTGCTGGAGGACGACGCACTCGGCGGCGGCGGTTCGCGCGGCAGTGGACGCGTATCGTTCAGCAAGCTGCGCCTGGTGTGGCGCGGCCGCGACTATTACGCCAAAGGGGCGGCGGAAAAAGAAATCGCGGCGGGCGCCGCTTTGGGAGTGATTCAGGCAGCGGTGGCCGAAGCGGCCTTCGCCTTCTTGCGCGAGGATTCATGACGCCTGGGCTGGTCGTCCGGCTGCGGCCTACGGGCCCGTGGCGCGTGGGACCCGATACGGGCGCGCGTAGCCGCGTGGACTCGATCTACCACAGCGATTCCGTGTTTGCCGCGGTCACTGCCGCGATGGCGCGCCTGGGCACTCTGAACGAGTGGCTGGATGCGACCGCGCGTCGCGGCGAGCCGGCGGTTTCCTTTAGCTCGTGCTTTCCGTTTCTCGATGAAATCGGTTTCATCGTGCCGCCGCGGACCATCTGGCCGCCGAAGTCGCCGTCGATGATGGGCGCGCGCGTGCGATGGAAGAGCGCGCGCTTCGTGCCGCTCACCATGGTGCAGGCGCTGGTGGCGGGCAGCCGTCCGGATGAGAACGCCTGGAGCATGGATGGCGTCAGCGAATGCCTGATGCCGGCTGGCCGCTTGGGCCCTTTCCGCACCGCGGTGCGTTGGAGCGCCTCCGTGGACCGCATGACTGGTGCCAGCGAGCGGCATTCGATCGCGTGCCTGGAGTTTCGCGCCGGCGCGGGGCTATGGCTGGTAACGGCATTTCGCGACGAGGAGGCCTGGGAGCGCTGGCGCGATCCCGTGAAAGCGGCTTTCCGCCTGCTCGCCGATAGCGGTTTCGGCGGCGAACGCTCGCGCGGCTGGGGCCGCTCGGAAGCCCCCGAGTTTCGCGAAGGCACGCTGCCGGAGTTGATCCTGCCAACCGTGACGCTGGCCGGCAGTCCGCCGGTGGAAACCGCTCCGCTGCCGGCCGAGGCGCAGGGCTCCGCAGACATTGAATCGGCAGCCACGCCTAGCGCGTCCGATCTGGAGTCGCTCGCTCGCGAGCCAGGCGGCGAAGTGAGTGGGCAAGACGCTTCCGCCGTCCAACCGGATGGTCCATCGCCAGCCGAAGGCCCCGATGGCAGCGCCTTTGTCGACAGCGCGGCCGCGCCAGCCGGCGCCGCCCGCGAGAACGCATCCGCCGTCGGTGTGATGGAACTGGAAGAGCCGGTCGCGGTTGCCGAGGAAACCGTGGAAGACGAACCCATACCGGAAGTCTTACCCGAGGAAGTGGGAGTATTTGACGCCAACGCGAAGCCGCATTGGTTGCTCTCGTTGTTCACGCCCGGGGAACAGGACGCGGTGGATTGGTCGCGCGGCAATTACCGGTTGGTTGAACGCAGCGGGCGCATCGACAGCCCGGCCGGCGCCGGCGAGTTGAAAAAAGCCTTGCGCATGGTGGGAGAAGGATCGGTAATCTACGCTCCGGCCGCGCCGCGCGGCGCAGCGCCCGACGTGGCGCCCGCCGGCTTCCCGCATCCCGTGTTCCGCGCCGGCTTCGCGGTTTCCGTGCCGCTGCCCGAGGTGAGTTGATGCGATACCGCCTCACATGTCTGACGCCGCTACTGGTCGGGGACGGCCGCAAGCTGAGCCCCATCGATTACATGGTCTGGAAGGACCACGTCAACGTGCTCGACCAGTGGCGCATTTTCCGCTTGCTAGCGAAGGGCCCGCGCCTCGACGGTTACCTGGCGCAACTCAAGACGGCCGAGAAGCTCGACTTCGCCTCCTGGGGCGGCTTCG
>CAZFOP010000531.1:0-2116 GCA_964520085.1 uncultured Solibacteraceae bacterium
CTGCATGGCCGCCAACAAGATTCCCGGCATCCGCGCGGCCCTGTGCTATGATAAAAGCTCCGCCAGGAATAGTCGGGAACATAATGATTCTAATGTGCTTACGCTCGGAGCCAGACTCCTGACCGAGACCCAGGCGGAAGAGGTTTTGCGCACCTGGATCGCTACCCCGTTTGCAGGCGGCAGGCACCAGGCGCGGATCGACAAGATCGCCGCCATCGAGCGGCAATTCGCGAAGAAAGCGCCCCTGTGACACAGACCGAACTCGACCGTCTGGTGGCGGAAATCGGTGGAGAGATCCTGGCGCGCGTGGGCGGCGCCGTGCCCGCCGCCAAGAAGGGCGAAGGCCTCAACCTGCCGGACCAGGTGTGCCCCGGCTGCGTACAGCGCTGCGCACAGACCTGCGCGCGCAACACCAAGGAAATTATCGCCGCCGGAGCCGATCGCGTCTCCGCCAGCGAACGGCTGACGAAGATCGATCCGGCCATCGCGGCGCTGATCGATCACACCATTCTCAAGCCAGAAGCCACTCGCGACGACGTGGTCAAGATCTGCCGCGAGGCGCGCCAGTACGGTTTTGCCAGCGTTTGCGTGAATCCGTACTGGGTGCCGCTGGTGCGCGCCGAGCTGACGGGCTCGGCAGTGAGGGTCTGCACCGTGGTGGGCTTTCCGCTGGGCGCTACTAGCACGGAAGCCAAAGTGGCGGAAACCGCCGCCGCGGTGCGCGTGGGAGCCGAAGAGATCGACATGGTGATCAACATCGGCGCTCTGCGTTCGGGCGACCAGGACGCGGTGCGGCAGGACATACGGCGCGTGGTGGAGACCGCGCACGAGGCGGGCGCTATCGTCAAGGTGATTCTGGAAACGGCGCTGCTCGACGACGTGCAGAAAGCGGTGGCGTGTACGTTGGCGAAACAGGCGGGGGCGGATTTCGTCAAGACTTCGACCGGTTTCAGCACGGCTGGCGCAACGGCTCACGATGTGGCTTTAATGCGCGGCGTGGTCGGGCCGGGCATGGGAATCAAGGCTGCCGGCGGAATACGCACGTTGAGCGATCTGCGCGCCATGACGGCGGCCGGCGCGACCCGCATCGGCGCCAGCGCCAGCATCAAGATCGTGGAAGCCACGGCGGCGGCCTGAAGCGATATGCCGCGTGCAAGTTGAGTTTTCGTAAAGTGCCCATGCAAGTCAGCCGAAAAAGCGCCGTGCGATTCCGCGAGCGGAGCGAACTGCTCGACTTCCTGCTGGAGGTGTCCGCCGCCACCGCCGAAACGCTCGACCTCGATCGGCTGCTCGCCAACGTGGCCGAAATCATCGGACGCGTGCTGCGCTACGACTTGTTCGCGATATTGCTCTATAGCGAGCGGACCCGCTCGTTGCGCATCCGCCACGCGGTGGGTCATCGCGAGGAACTGATCTCGAAGCTCTCCATCACGCTGGGCGAAGGTCTCACCGGGGCCGCCGCCGCGCGCCGCGAGCCGGTGCTGGTGGGCGATGTGCGCAGCGATCCGCGCTACCTCAACGCGGTGGATGCGGTGCGCACCGAGCTCGCCGTCCCAATGATCGCGCGCAAGCGGCTGGTGGGCGTGATCGACTTGCAGTCCACGCGGCTCAACGCCTATTCGGAATACGATCGCGCGCTGCTGCGGCTGATTGCCGGGCGCGTGGGCGTGGCGATCGACAACGCGCGCCTCTATCTGCGCGTGGAACGGAACAATCGAACGCTAAAGGCTCTGGCTAACATCTCGCGCGAGTTTTCCTCGATTCTCGATTTGAACGAGCTGCTCGGCAAGATCGCGAGCACGGTGCGCGAGTTAATCAACTACGACGCCTTCAGCATTCTGCTCATCGATCAGGAGGCCAATCTGATGCGCCGCCTGTTCAGCATCCGTTACGACCAGCGCGTGAACAAGGACAACATCCCGCTCGGCAAGGGCATCACCGGAGCCGCCGCCAGCTCACGGCAGCCGGTGCGAGTGCACGATACGGCGAAGGACCCGCGCTACATCGCCTCGCATTCCGATATCCGCTCCGAAGTAGCGGTACCGCTGTTGCTGCAGGACCGCGTGGTGGGAGTGATGGACCTGGAGAGCGACCGCGTCGGCTACTTCACCGACGA
>CAZFOP010000532.1:0-2110 GCA_964520085.1 uncultured Solibacteraceae bacterium
AACGACTGATTCGCTTGCAGACGGGCCTTGGTGCCCGTGCTTCGGCAAGACTGTTTGGATGAGCGGACCGCTTGCCGAGGACGGAAGAACCTGGTGCGACGGCCGCGAAGTGTGTAAAACTCTAGCGTATGGCACTTACATGAGCGACCAATCTCAAATCGATCGGCGGATTTTCATCCTCGGCACGACAGCGGCCGGCGTCTTGCAGGCACAGCGGGAGCGCGCAGCGTCGAAGCCGGATCCACAGCGCCGCGTTTACGAACTGAACCGCAGATGGCTATTCGGCGGCAAGGTGGGGGCCGGCGTTTCGGCACCGGACTTCAACGATGCGGCCTGGCAGAAGATCACGCTGCCGCACTCCAACGCCCGCCTGCCATGGCACAGCTTCGACGAGAGCGTCTTTCAGTTCGTCTCCGCCTACCGGCGTCACTTCCGCGCGCTGCCGGAATGGAAGGGCAAGCGCGTCTTCCTCGATTTCGCCGGCGCGATGACCGCGACCTCGGTCACAGTGAATGGGCACAAGTTCGACGAGTATAAGGGCGGCTACACGCCCTTCAGTTTCGAGATTACACCGCACTTGAAATACGGCGCTGACAATGTGATCGCTGTGGAACTGGACTCGACGGAGCGCGCCGACATCCCGCCGTTCGGTGAGAACATCGATTACCTGACCTTCGGCGGCATTTACCGCGGCGTGCAGCTTCGTGTGGTGCCGGAGACCTTTATCGAAAACGTTTACGCCGAGCCGGTTGCGGTGATGACGGCGCAAAGATCGGTGGCAGTGCGCTGCTACCTTCAAGGGCCGATCACCGGGCCGGCCACGCTCACCGCGGAACTGCGGGACGGCGCAAAGGTGCTGAAGACGGCGAGTGTCAAGGTCACGGCGGAGGCCGAATACCACGAGGTTCAGCTCGATTCGCTACCCGATATCGAACTTTGGAATTTGCGGAAGCCGAAGCTCTACAGCGTGGTGGTGCGGCTGGCGACGGCTGGTGGGGCGGTGGACGAGTATCGCACGCGGATCGGATTCCGCGAGGCGCGCTATACCCCGGATGGTTTTATGCTCAATGGCGAAAGCGTCAAGCTGATAGGCTTGAACCGGCACCAGACGTTCCCCTATGTGGGTGCCGCGATGCCGGACCGGGTGCAGCGCCGTGATGCTTGGATTCTGCGGCGCGAGCTGCACTGCAATATCGTCCGTACTTCGCACTACCCACAGTCGCCGGCATTTCTGGATGCCTGCGACGAACTGGGGCTGCTGGTGCTCGAAGAGATTCCGGGCTGGCAGCACATCGGCGACCAGGCGTGGCAGGACCTGGCGGTGCGCAATGTCGGCGAGATGATCCGGCGCGACTGGAATCACCCGTCCATCGTGCTGTGGGGCGTGCGCATCAATGAGAGCCCGGACGACCACGATCTGTACACGCGCACTAACGCGCTGGCGCACTCGCTCGACAATGCACGCCAGACCGGCGGCATCCGTTATCTGTACGAGACGGAGCTGCTGGAAGACGTCATGACGATGAACGATTTCGGCTTCCCGCTGCGGCCGCCCAATCACCCGCTGTACATGAACACCGAATTCGCCGGGCACACGTTCTCCACGAAACGTTTCGACAACGTGGAGCGGTTGGCGGAGCATGTGGCGCGGCACGCGCGCGTGCATAATCAGCTCGCCTCGGACAATCGCTATTCGGGCGGCACGGGGTGGTGCGCCTTCGACTACAACACGCACCACAACTTCGGCTCCGGCGACCATGTCTGCTATCACGGCGTGTCCGACATTTTTCGCATACCCAAGCCGGCCGCATATTTTTACGCCTCGCAGTGCAACCCGGAAGAAGAAGTGGTTTTGGAAGCGGGGTTCTTCTGGTCTCAAGGGGACAGGTCGGGCGCCGGCGGCGTGCACCAGGTGCCGATCCTTTCCAATTGCGACCATCTCAAAATCTATTGGAATGGCGCGCTACAGCAGGAACTCGATCCGGACCGGACAACTTACGCGCACCTCAAGTATCCGCCGTTCACGATGGACATGGGCGAGTTGCCATTGAATCCGTGGGGCGATGTGAAGATCGAGGGCTATATCGCGGGCAAGCTCAGCAAGACGCTG
>CAZFOP010000533.1:0-2110 GCA_964520085.1 uncultured Solibacteraceae bacterium
TGAGGGACGTGAGCGGTAACTCCGTGCTCCCGATCTGGGTCGGCGTTTACGAGGCCAACGCCATCGCGCTCGAAATCGAAAAGGTCTCCACCCCGCGGCCGATGACCCACGACCTCATCAAGAGCCTGCTGCTCGGCCTCAACACAGCCTTGCGCAAGGTGGTGGTGAGCGAGTTGAAGGACGATACGTTTTACGCCGTCATCTGGCTGGATCGCGACGGGGAAACCATCAGCGTGGATTCGCGCCCCAGCGATGCGCTGGCGCTGGCGCTGCGCCTGGATTGCCCAATCTACGTGGAAGAGACCGTGCTTAAGTCCTCCAGCAAGGCCACCAATACCTCGGAAAAGGATAACAAGGAAGAGTTGAAGCGGTGGCTCGATGGTCTCAACGACGAGGATCTGGGCCGCTATAAGATGTGACGCCCGAAACCGCCGCTCGACTGGCCGGCTGCGGAATCCAGTTGGCCGCCGAATCCCCACAGTACAGCATGTTCACGCGCGGCTACTGTGTGGCGCTGGTTTGCCCAGGCGCGGCTGGGATCGGCAGTACGGGAATGATGACGGAAACCGGCCTGGCGTTTTTGGTTTGGCGCGAAGGCCGGCCATATCTCGCCGCCAAGGGCCACGAAACTCCGGCTACCTTCGCGCAGGTGGAAGAGACGACCAGGTTTTCATTGGATTTGAAACGCGCTTTGGGTGTGGACCCAGGCGAAGCGTAGCGCGCGATACGCCCATCCGCGCAGAATTGGTTACCTCACAAGAACGCATGACGCTCGACGAACAACTTTCCTACCTGCGAAAAGGCATGGAGGAGATCATTCGCGAAGAGGATCTCCGCGAGCGGCTGGTTGCCGCCGCGGCCGCCGGCCGCAAGCTGCGCATCAAGGTCGGCTTCGATCCGACCGCACCGGACCTGCACCTGGGCCACACCGTGCTGCTGCGCAAGATGAAGCACTTTCAGGATCTCGGCCACACGGTGATTTTCCTGATCGGCGATATGACCGGCTTGATCGGCGATCCCACCGGCCGCAACGTGACGCGCCCGCCCATGACGCGCGAAGCGATTCTGGCCAACGCCGAAACCTACAAGACGCAGGTGTTCAAGATTCTCGATCCCGAAAAGACCGAGGTCCGCTTCAACAGCGAATGGCTGGGGCCGATGCAGTACGTCGACATCGTGCGCCTGGCGTCGCATTACACGGTGGCGCGCATTCTCGAACGCGACGATTTTTCCAAGCGCCTGCGCGAAGGCATTTCGATATCGATGCATGAGACGCTCTACCCGCTGGCGCAAGGCTACGATTCGGTGGCGCTCCAGTGCGACGTGGAGATGGGAGGAACCGACCAGAAATTCAACCTGCTGGTGGGCCGCGAACTCCAGCGCGATTACGGGCAGGCGCCGCAAATCGTCTGCACCACGCCCCTGCTCGAAGGCATCGATGGCGTCAACAAAATGTCGAAGTCGCTCGGCAATTACATCGGCATCACCGAGCCGCCCGACGTGATGTTCCGCAAAGTAATGCAGATTTCCGACGAGCTGATGTGGCGCTACTATCTGCTCGTCACCGACAAGACCGAGTCCGAAATCGCCGCACTGCGCGCCCGCGTCGCGGATGGCTCGCTGCATCCGATGGAGGCCAAGATCGCGCTGGCCAAGTCGATTGTCGCCGACTACCATCCGGCGGCGGAGGCGGACCGTGCGGCCGCCGTCTTCGACAGCGTGGTGCGCCGCAAGCAGGTGCCGGATACGATCGAAACCGCGGCGCTTCCCGCCGAAGCCGTGAAGGACGGCGCCATCCGTGTCGATAAGCTGCTGGCGCGCATCGGTCTCGCCGAATCGGTGAGCGATGCCGTGCGCAAGCTCAAGGCCGGCGCGGTCGAAATCAACGGCGCGAAGTGGACTGCGCTGACGTGGGCGGACCCCGCGCCCGAACTCCTCATCCAGGTCGGAAAGAACTGGCGAAAGGTTATCCGGTAGACCGCCGTGCGTAAACTCTATTTGTGGAAACTCAAGCGGCGGGAAATCCAGCTCGGCGACCGCACGCTGCTGATGGCCGTGCTCAACGTCACGCCGGATTCGTTTTCCGACGGCGGCAAGTACGCCGACCCGG
>CAZFOP010000534.1:0-2106 GCA_964520085.1 uncultured Solibacteraceae bacterium
GTGTTGGTCCTGTCCGCGATGAAGCCCATCACCGGATTGAGCACGGCGGAGATCATGCCAACCACTAGAAACAGCGTTCCTGCCTGTGCCGCCGTCAACCCGAATGTATCGGTATAAAAATTCAAGACCAGCGCGATCATCGCCTGGAAGATAAAGTTCGCAGCCAAGTCCCCAAGGCCATAACCCACCTTCTCGCCGAACGATATCCTTTGCGTCATAACTGTCTCATCTCTCCACACCCGCTCATACCGGCGTTGCCGCCCGTCGATTGTCCGGGGTAACTACTTCGTCACCGTCAGCGTCAGCTTCTGGAGATCGGCGTCCCGCGACGAGGTGCCGACCATGATTTCGAAATCTCCGGGTTCCACCCGGTACTTCATGTTCACGTCCCAGAACGCGAGCGATTCGGAAATGATCTCGAACCGCACGGTGGCGGTCTCACCCGGTTCCAGAGCGATCCTGCGGAATCCCTTCAACTCCTTCACCGGCCGCGTCACTGAGCTAACCAGATCGCGGATATACATCTGTACCACTTCGCTTCCCGCCCGCGTGCCGGTGTTGGTGACATCGGCCAGCACCTCGGCCGAACCCTTGGCCGCTATCCGCCGCTTCGAGAGCCGGACGTTGCCGACGCTGAACGTCGTGTAGCTCAAGCCAAAGCCGAAGGGATAAAGCGGCGTCACCTCGTCGAACAAGTAGCCGCGGCGGGCGCTTGGCTTGTAATTGTAGAAATCCGGCAAGTGGCCCGCCGAGCGCGGCACCGAGATGGGCAGCTTTCCGCCGGGGTTGTAGTCGCCGAACAGAACGTCCGCCACGGCCGTGCCGGTTTCCTGTCCGAGGTACCAGCACTCGAAAATCGCCGCCGCGTTTTGCTCCACGCTTTGAATCGAATTCGGTCGGCCATGGAACAGTAGTGCGATCACCGGCTTGCCGGTGGCCGCGATGGCCTGTAACAGTTCCGCCTGCCTGCCGACCAGGTCGAGGCTAGCGCGGTCGCCCATGTGGTTCAGATTCCATGCCTCGCGCGAGGTCTGCTCGTTACCGCCGATCGCCAGCACCACAACATCGGCCTTGCGCGCCACCTTGACGGCTTCCGCGATCATCTTGCGGTCTTCCGCGGGATCGCTCGCAACCACCGCGTCCTCTTGCCACGAGCCGCCGATGGTGAGCTTACAGCCTTCGCTATGCAGCACCTTCACTCGCCGGCCCACCTTCGCCCGAATGCCTTCGAGCACAGTGACCTCGGACTTGGGCTTGCCACTGTATCCGCCCAGCAGGCTGCGGTTGGCGTTGGGGCCGATCACGGCGATCGACTTCAGCGACTTCAGATCCAGCGGCGCTATGCCGCCATCGTTCTTCAGTAACGTGATCGAGCGGTGCGCCGCATCGAGCGCCAGCGCGCGGTGCGCGTCGCATCCCACCACACGAGCGGCTTCCTCCGGGTCCACGTACGGATCGTCGAACAGGCCCATGCGGAACTTCCATTCCAGCATGGGCGCAACCAGCTCGTCGAGCTCCGCTTCCTTCAGCACGCTCTTGCGCACCAGTTCCGTCAGATGCAGGTAACAATCCGGTTCCGGCAACTCGATGTTGACGCCCGCCCGCACCGCCAGCGCACACGATTCCTTCTTGTCCTTGGCGACGAAATGGCCGTGCGTGTCGGGGCGGTAACCGAGTTCCCAGATCGCGTAATAATCGGAAACCACGAACCCCTTAAAGCCCCATTCCTTGCGCAGAACGTCGCGCAGCAGCCAGCGATTCGCGTGCGACGGCACGCCGTCGATTTCGTTGTAAGACGCCATCACGCTGATGGCTCCGCCTTTGTGCAACGCTTGCTGGAACGTGTACAGAAAAGTCTCGCGTAACACGCGCTCGGAGACGTTCGCCGGAGCGCAGTTCATGCCGGATTCCGGCTGCCCGTGAGCGGCGAAGTGCTTGAGTGTGGCGATGAGGCGCGTCTTGTCCCGGAATTTTGCGTCGCCCTGAAATCCGCGCACGGCCGCAATTCCCAGCCGCGACACCAGGTATGGGTCCTCGCCGTAAGTCTCTTCGACGCGGCCCCAGCGCGGATCGCGCGCCACATCCACCACCGGCGTCAGCGCCTGG
>CAZFOP010000535.1:0-2102 GCA_964520085.1 uncultured Solibacteraceae bacterium
ATCTGCTGGCGTATTTCGAAATGTTCGCGCGCGATTTCGAACGCTTCGGCGAAGCGCGGCGGCGCGCCAACGTGTTGCCGCTCGGCTCCGGCGCGCTGGCGGGCAGCGGCTTTCCGTTCGACCGCGAGGCGATGGCGCGCGATCTGGAGTTCGCCGCCATCACGCGCAATTCGCTGGACGTTTCGGGCGACCGCGATTTCGCGCTGGATTTCGTTTACGCCGCAACAGTGACGATGGTTCACTTGAGCCGCTTGGCGGAAGACTGGATTCTGTATTCGTCGGAGGAATTCGGCTGGCTCGAATTGGCCGATGGCGTAACGAGCGGATCGAGTTTAATGCCGCAGAAGAAGAATCCGGATTCGCTGGAGCTGATTCGCGGCAAGGCGGGCCGCGTGATGGGCAGCCTGACGTCTCTGCTGGTCACCATGAAAGGGCTGCCAATGACGTACAACCGCGACATGCAGGAAGACAAAGTGCCGCTGTTCCAGGCGGCGGATGAAGTGGTGGGGTCGATCGAGATGGCGCGCGTGGTGGCGGAATCGACGGTGTTGAAACCGGACGTGCCGCTGGCCGCCGCCGAACAAAGCTGGGTGGTGGCAACGGATTTGGCCGAGGCGCTGGCGCGCGCCGGCACGCCGTTCCACCAGGCGCACCAGATCGTCGGCCGCTTCGTGCTGGAGAGCGTTCGGCAGGGGAAGCAACCGTCGGCATGGACGGCCGAGGAAATGCACGCGTTCGCGCCGGAATTCAGCACGGAGATGGCGGCGCTGCTCGATCCGCGGCGCGGCATAGGCACGCGTGAGATTCCGGGGGGTACGGGACCGAAGGCGGTAGCGGCGGCGCTGGCGGAGGCCGGCGCGCGGCTGAAAGAGATGGCGTCATGACCAAGACATACAGGCAAGGGCAGATATTGAAGCTGGTCCGCGGCAAGGGGATCAACACGCAGGAAGAGCTGGCGCAGGAGCTGAAAGCGCAAGGCATCGCCGCCACACAGGTGACGCTGTCGCGGGACATACGCGACCTGCGGCTGGTGAAGACGCGCGAGGGATACAAGGAGATCGCCGACGAGGAACCGGGGCCGCAGTTTTCGCTGCTGGCGGCGGAGTTCCTTCACGATGTGCTGCGCGCGCAGAACTTGGTGGTGCTGAAGACGTCGCCCGGCCACGCGAACTCGGTCGCCGTCGCGCTGGATGCCGAGAGCTGGCCCGAGGTGGTCGGCACTATCGCCGGCGACGATACCATACTGGTGATTACGCCCGATAATCCGACCGCCGAGAGCGTGCAGGAGAAGCTGCTGGAGCTGCTCGAGCGGGTGTAAAGCCGCGGGCGGATGGACACTATCGATCAGATCTTCGCCGTTTCCGGCGCCGTGCGCTACGTTGCCCTTTACCGGGGCGGCGAGCTTGTGTCGCGTCAGCGCGGCGGCATATCAGACGCGTCGTCCGCGGAGTCGGATCGTTACGAGGAACTGTTCGTTAATCCTACTCTTCTCACGCTGGTGCGCCAGCGTGGCAACCTGGATTGCGGCGGCGCGCAGTACGTGGTGGTGCGCTACGGCAACTTCTACCAGCTTGTGATCGACTTGCCGGACGGGCATGCCTCCGTGTCCTTCGAGCTTTCGTCCAATCCACTGGACCACGTGGAAGCGATCCGTGCCATCTGCGTGCGAGCGTAAGTCACACGACGCCGGGACAAGAAAAGCCGAGAAGACTCTCGGCTCTGCAGGCCTGGAGGCCTGCGCCACGCTAGAATGAGAGGTCCGGGTGCGCCCGGGACCTATTGAATGACTGATCACAAGTTGCACGTAATGCCCCTGGGTGGATTGGGCGAGTTCGGCATGAACATGACCGCCATCCGATACGGGGAGGACATCATCGTCATCGATTGCGGCATGATGTTCCCGGAAGCCGAGCTGCTGGGCGTAGACCTGGTAATGCCCGACCTGACTTACCTGAAGGAGCACGCGGCTCACATCCGCGGCCTCATCCTCACTCACGGCCACGAGGACCACATCGGCGCCGTGCCCTATTTCCTCGGCGACATCGACGTGCCGGTCTATGGCACGGCCTTCACGCTGGCGCTGGTCGACCGGCGGCTGGAAG
>CAZFOP010000536.1:0-2080 GCA_964520085.1 uncultured Solibacteraceae bacterium
AACGTGGCCAAGATCATCGACGACGGCCCATCGCTCTGGCTGGCCACCACGAGGGGCATTTGCCGCGTCGAAAAAAGCCAGTTGCGCGAGTTCGCCGCCGGACAGCGCAAGACGCTCGTTCCCGTGAATTATGGCGTGGCCGACGGCCTGCGCAGCGGGCAATGTGCCCCCGAATACCCGGCCAGCGCTGGCGGCGTTCGCCTGCGCGAGGGCGCCATCTGGTTCCCTACCGCCCGTGGGATGGCCGTCTACGATCCGCGGTCCGGGCCGCGCACTCACATCGCGCCGATGGTGCACGTACTGGGAATTACCGCCGGCGGCGCGCCGGTCGATTTGACCCGGCCGGCCAAGCTGCCGCCCGGCGCCGACCGGTTGGAGGTGCGCTATACCGCGATCCATCTCACCGCGCCGGAACATGTCGAGTATTGGTACAAGCTGGAAGGTCTGGATCGCGACTGGGTGCACGCTGGCAGCCGACGCCTGGTCGATTACAACAGCCTGCCGCATGGCAGCTATCGCTTCGTTGTCCTCGCCGAAGCTCTCGGCGCGCCGCCGGCCGAGGACGCCTACGCCTTCGTGCTGCTGCCGCATTTTTATGAAACAGCCTGGTTCCGCTTGTCGGCGCTGGCGCTGCTCGGCGGGCTGGTGTGGCTGGGGTTCCGCATGCGGGTGCGGCAGATCGGGTCGCGTTTCAAGCTGGTGCTGGAAGAGCGCGCGCGCCTGGCGCGCGAAATTCACGACACGCTGGCGCAGGGCTTCGTGGGGATTTCGTCGCAACTCGACGCAGTCGCCCTGTCCATGCCGGAAGACGATTCGCCGGCCCGCCAGTATTTGCAGATGGCGCGGCGCATGGCGCGCCACAGCCTGACCGAAGCGCGCCGCTCGATGATGGACCTGCGCGCCTCCGTATTGCAGGACGTGGACCTGGCCGCGGCGCTCGAAGCGGGCGCGCGCGCCTGGACGGCGGGTCAGCCAGTCGAGGTGACGGTCGACGTGAGCGGCGACCGCCGGCCGCTGCCGCAGGAAATGGAGCAGCAGTTGTTGCGAATTGCGCAGGAAGCGGTTGCCAACATCACGAAGCACGCCAACGCCAGCCAAATCGACATCCATCTGCAACGGGAACCCAAGCGCCTGCGTCTGCGGATTGTGGACAACGGCCGGGGTTTCGAGGAGCACGACGCATTTGCCGTGCAGGGCGGCCATTTCGGCCTGCTGGGCATGCGCGAGCGCGCGGAACGGCTGGGAGGCGAACTGCGTCTGGTCAGCCAGCCCGGCCAGGGAACCCAAGTCGAAGTGAGTGTGCCCCTACGATGAGCGAAACGATTCGGATTCTTGTCGCCGAAGACCACCTGGTGGCGCGGGTCGGCGTCACCACCATCGTCAACATGCAGCCGGACATGAAGGTGGTGGCCGAGGCCTCCAACGGGCAGCAGGCTGTGGAACTATACCGCCAGCACCGGCCCGACGTGACGCTCCTCGATCTGCGCATGCCGGGAATGGGTGGTGTGGAAGCCGCGCTGGCCATTCGCGCCGAGTTTCCTGCCGCGCGTATGATCGCGCTCACCACCTACGGCGGCGACGAAGACATTCGGCGCGCCCTGGCGGCCGGCGTCCAGGCTTATCTCACCAAGGACGTGCTGCACGATGAACTGCTCAAGGCCATTCGCGCCGTGCATGCCGGCCGCACCTATCTGCCGGCGGCGGTGGCGGCGGCACTGGCGGCGCAAACGCCGCGCCCCGATTTGAGCGCGCGCGAACTCGAAGTACTGCGCCTAATCGTGCAGGGCTTGGCCAACAAGCAGATCGCTTACAGCCTGAATATCGCCGAGCACACCGTGAAAAATCACGTGAAGAGCATTCTTGGAAAGTTAGCCGTGCAGGACCGCACGCAGGCGGCGACAGTGGCCATTCAGCGCGGAATCGTTCACCTGTAGGGTGGGCAGGTTTCTCGCCGGCTAACACCCGCATGGTGGGGCAGGTTCTAACCTGGCAACGCCCGCCTGCGGGCGCGTTCCGGAATGGGGCGTAAGAACCTCTCGCGTGCAATGTTCTTACGCCCCACTTGGGCCGGCTTACCGCC
>CAZFOP010000537.1:0-2054 GCA_964520085.1 uncultured Solibacteraceae bacterium
GGCTGCGGAGAACATCAGGGCGGCGATTTCCGCGGCCACATCGTCGGTGGCGGGGGCAGGTGCGACAGGCACGCGGCGCTTTGTCGGAAGCAGCGGCAGACGAAACTCGGAGACGGAGGTTGCCGGCGCATCGTCCAGCAGGTACGTCCGACAGCGCAAGTATTCGATGGCTTCCCGCGCGGTTGAGAACGACTGGAGCGTTGCCGGTGGCACGGGACGGCCGATGCGCATGCGGATGCGGCGGCCGCGCTTATTCAGCAGTTCGCGCGGTAGATTGGCGATGCGCAATCCGGGGTGGAGCATGCCCGCGAGCTGAAACCCGACGCTATTGGCCCCTTCAAAGAAGATGGGCACCGCGGCGGCGCGCGCCGCTTGCGCGATGCGTGCCGCCGCCGGATTTCAGTTGGGGTCGGCCAGCGTGCCCGTTCTCCAATCGAAGTGGGCCACTTCGCCGGCGGGGAAGACCACCAGCGCGCCTCCGGAGCGCAGCCACGCGGAGGCTTCCCGCAACGCGTGCACGTTTTCTTCGACCGCATGTTTGGCGCCGAATGGGTTCACGAAGATGCACCATGGACGCAGCTCCTCGACGCCGGAAAGCAGGGAGTTGGCGAGGATGCGGACGTCCGGCCGCAACGCTGGCAACGCGTTGGCTAGAATCGCTGCATCGAGCAGGCCGAAAGGATGGTTCGCCACCATTAGCAGCGGGCCGGAGCGCGGAATCCGCTCGATTTCCTCGGGCCCTGCTTCCCAGGTGATGCCGAGTGCGTTCAATAGACGGCTGGCAGCGTTCCCGCCGTCGGCCATGCCGCGCATGGTTTCCAGCGTTTGACGCAGCCGGTCCAGGGCGAGGAGCCGCTCGATGGCGGGTTCCATGGGATCGAGGATGCGGCGCAAGGGCTGCTCGAAGAGGCCGGAGAAGGAAGGCAGGTCGTTGCTGTTGTGGATGCGCCTACGTCGTGGCTACGCTTCAGGCTGCATCTCCAGCGTGACACCGCTTGGTTTCAAGGAAATAACGATCCGGTGAATAGTCGTTACAGAGCCGGTCTCCCGCGCCGCACGACGGGCGTCAAGCGCCCGCTTCGCTTTGCGGCGTGGTTTGCGTTGCGACGCAGCAACACAACCTTTTTGAGACTGTAACGAAACCGAATCGGCCCGCATTGTATTTAACAGGGAGGGGAACCCATGCGACGAATCGCAATCGCCGTTCTGTGGTTGGGCTGCGCGGCGTACGCGCGGCAGATCGAGGAGTCTGCGGGGCCGCACGTCATCGTGATCGGCGTGGACGGTCTCAGTATCGACGGTGTCGTCACGGCTGGCGGACCCGCGCTGCACGAGCTGCTGGCACGTGGATCGTGGAGCCTGGAGGCGCGCGGCGTCATGCCAACGCTGAGCAGCCCCAACTGGATGTCGATGATCACCGCGTCCGGCCCCGAGCAGCATGGCATCACTTCCAACGGCTACCTGAAGCGGATGCAGGAAATCGAGCCGGCGTGCCGCGACGCCTCCGGTGGCTTCCCAAACATCTTCGGCGCCTTGCGTGCGCAACGCCCGTCGAGCCGAATTGCTATATTTCACGACTGGCCTGGCTTCGCCAATCTGGTGGAGCGGGGCGTGCCCGATGTGATGCAGCACCAGAGCGGGCCGGCGCGGACCACGCAGGCTGCAATGGAATACTGGAAGCGATACCGCCCGGAGTTGCTCTTCATCCACCTGGATAACGTGGATCACGCCGGGCATCACTCGGGCTGGTCGAGCCGCGAGTATTACCAGGCAGTCGAAGTTGCCGATCGGCAGATCGGTGCCATTCTCGACATGTTGCGCGAGGCGGGCGCGCTCGATTCCACCTTCGTGCTCGTCACGTCGGACCACGGCGGCAAGGGGCACCACCACGGCAAGAACTCGCTAGCCGAGATTCAGATTCCGTGGATACTGGCCGGCCCCGGTGTGTCGATCGGCAAAATTGCCGCCTCGGTGTTTACCTACGACACGGGCGCCACGCTGGCCTGGATTTTCGAATTGCAGCCGCCGGCGTGCTGGATTGGGCGACCCGTTCT
>CAZFOP010000538.1:0-2046 GCA_964520085.1 uncultured Solibacteraceae bacterium
CTGCGTCGCAGCCGTTCTCGCGGGCGATGCGAGCCTTCTCCTCTGTCGATACCGTGCCGAAAACACGCGCGCCGAGCATCTTCGCCATCTGCGCGATGAGCCCGCCGGCGCCGCCCGCCGCCGCGTGTACCAGGCAGGTATCGCCGCTCTTCAATGGAAAAGTGGAATGCGTGAGGTAATGGGCGGTCATGCCTTGCAGCATGGCGGCGGCGGCGGACGGGAAGTCCAGCGTGTCCGGAAGCTTGACCAGTTGCGCCGAGGGCACAACGGCGTATTCCGCGTAAGAGCCACGGGTCATGCAATACGCCACGCGATCGCCAGCAGCGACCTCGGTCACTTCGGCGCCGACGGCTTCGACCGTACCGGCTGCCTCCTGACCGAGCGTCAGCGGGAAATCGGCCTTGTACAGTCCGGTGCGGAAATAGACATCGATGAAGTTGACACCACTGGCGGCGATGCGCACCAGCGCCTGATTGGCGGCGGGCTGCGGAACGGGAATGTTCACCAGCTCCATTCTCTCTGGGCCGCCGGGTTGCTGAACTTGAATGGCTTTCATGATTCGACTTGTCTCCCCAAGACTATGTCTTCGACCGCGAGATTCGATTTTACCGTTACACCGCTCCCTGACGGTTGCGGCTTCCGGCGTGCATCCGAGCCGCGACCGAAGGGAGCGGTATCTCAATGAAATCGGGTCTTGCCGTCATGGCTAGTGTTCGATCATACCCCGCTCTCAGGACGCCGGGCTGACGCGCCGGAAGCGCACTCGGAACGCTCGCCGGGCGTGCACCACCGCCGCATACAGCAACAAATAAAATAGCGCAAACGGAAACGAAAACACGCGGGCCAGCGTGCGCACCGCGCCGGAGCCGGCCAGGCCGGCGCGGGAAAGCGCGAACTGGCGGATGGTCTTGAGGTGCTTTCGGTCCAGCCAGAAGTAGTCCGCGTTCTCGTTGACGATGAAAACCTTGGCCGGCACACGCAGCGCGAGCGCCCATTTCCACTTCATCATGAGCGGCTCTTCGGAGCAGACGATGCCCATCAGCGGGTAGCGGCGCGCGCACAGTTCCCGGTAGAGGCGGGCGCGCCCTCGCCGTCCGCGGTAGTCCGAAACACGGTACACACGCGTGGTGGCGGCGTCGAGCCCGCGCGGCAGGTTGGCGAAACACGAGACCAGATCGATGGGAACCTCGGCTCCCCAGGAGCGGCGCAAACTCGCGACCACCTTCTCCAAAATGTCGCGCGAGCCGCTCTCCACCAGCAGGATGGACGAGGCTTCCGGGAGGCGGCCGGTCAACAGATAGCGCACTGTTCCGACTATAGCGCGGGTGTTAGGCTGGTGTTGTGCACTGGGCCAAGGGAAAACAACAGGCAAGCTAAAGTATGCCCCATCTAAGACGCGCACTGTGTTGGTGGGGCACGCTTTAGCTTGCCCGTGCCAATCAGCTCCATAGACCATGCTGGAACAGCTTCTCACCGAACAACCCAACCCCGCGTCGGCAGCGATTGATGCCGCGGGGACCGAAGACGCGCTGCGCATCATCAATCACGAAGATGGGAAAGTCGCGGCAGCGGTGGAACGAGAGATACCGGCGATTGCACGCGCGGTGGATGCGATTGCGGACGCGATCGGATGCGGCGGCCGGCTGTTCTATCTCGGTGCGGGAACCAGCGGCCGGCTGGGTGTGCTGGACGCATCGGAAATTCCGCCCACATTCGGCGCGCATGCGGAGCTGGTGACGGGTATCATCGCCGGCGGGGAAGCGGCGCTCAGCCGCGCCATGGAAGCCAGCGAAGACGATCCGGCGACGGGCGCTCGCGACCTGACGGAGCGCGGATTTGCCGCGCGCGATGTGCTGGTGGGCCTGGCCGCCAGCGGACGCACGCCGTACGTGCTGGGCGCCATCGCCGAAGCGCGGCGGCTGGGCGCAGTGACGGTGGGCATCAGTTGCACCCCCGAGTCGGACTTGGCGCGCGCGGCCGATATTGCCATCACGCCGCTGGTGGGGCCGGAGGTGATTGCCGGCTCGACGCGCCTGAAGGCGGGCA
>CAZFOP010000539.1:0-2036 GCA_964520085.1 uncultured Solibacteraceae bacterium
GGGACGGCCACTGCGGCTCGCAATCACCTGGTCGATGAATGCTTCCATGGCCCCAAAATAACACCTATACATCCTGAAATGGAAACGGGGTGCGCCCAGGCAGCGCTACTGCTTCCGGCAAAGGCCAGTCTGGCCCGCCGTGCAGAGAATCGTTCCGCAATGTGAGCGGTACCACGGTGGGTTGAAAGAGCGAAGCAAGCTGGCATTTCCAGAAGCCGCAACAGAGTATCTCACGAGCTGCCGATCAGGATGCCGGTGGCGAAGACCAGCACGCCACCCAGGCCAACCTGCAGTGCGGCGGAGAGTGGCGGAGTTTCCATGTAACGGTTACGGATCCAGGTGATGATACCGAGCTCGACCACCACCACCGCGATGGCGGCAGTGAGCGCGGTGCGGAAGCTGGGGATGAGAAACGGCAGCGTGTGGCCGATACCGCCGAGCGCGGTCATCAGGCCGCAGACCAGACCGCGCATCCAGGGATGACCGCGGCCGGTGAGGCTGCCATCGTCGGAGAGCGCTTCGGCAAATCCCATGCTGATACCGGCGCCGATCGATGCCGCCAGTCCGACCAGAAACGCATCCCAGGGCCGGTGCGTGGCGAAGGCAGCAGCGAAGACGGGGGCAAGTGTGGACACCGATCCATCCATCAGCCCGGCCAGGCCCGGCTGCACGATCTGCAACACGAACAGCCGGCGGTTGGCGGCGTCTTCCTGCTCCTTGGCGGAGGGCTGCAGCTTGTCTTCGGTGAGTTCCTCGGCGCGGTGTTCGTGTCCCCGTTCCTCCTGGGCCAGATCATCCAGAAGCTGGCGAATGCCGGCATCTTGGCTGCGGGCGGAGGCGCGTTCGTAGAAGCGCCGGGTTTCGACTTCCATCGACTCGGCCATGCCGCGCACCGCGTCCAGTCGCAGTGGACGCAACAGCCAGACCGGCTTGCGCTCGACAAAGCCCCGCACGTCCTGACGGCGGATCAGCGGGATATGGTCGCCGAACTTGGCTTGCGATAGTTCAATCAGGCGGCGGCGATGGCCGGATTCCTCCTCGCGCATCCCGCTGAAGATGGCGGCCGTGGACGGGAAGTCCTCTCGCAGACCATCGGCGAAATCCGCGTAGATGCGCTCATCTTCTTCTTCTAGCGAGATCGCCAGCGCCAGCACCTCGCGTTCCGTCAGGCTGTCAAAGCTCCTCATCCCATCCACTCTAAATCAAACGCGGCCGTGTTAGCATCGGGCTGAGATGGAACAAGCGGATTTGGCATTAGAGCGGTTTCAGCAGGGATACTCCTGCTCGCAAGCGGTGTTCTCGGTCTTGGCCGAGCCTCTGGGACTCGATCCCGCCACGGCTTTCCGGGTGGCGGCCGGTTTCGGCGGCGGAATCGCGCGCACGGCGGCGACCTGTGGTTGTGTGACTGGCGCCGTCATGGCGATTGGGATGGCGCAACCGGATGTCAGCCCGGAACACAACAAAGCCGCCAAGGAGAACTCCGGCGAACTGGCGCGCCGCATGATGAGCGAGTTTTCCTTGCGCAACGGCGCCACCGAGTGCCGTTTTCTGCTGGGCTGTGACATCGGCACGCCGCAAGGCCGGGAAGAGGCGCAAGAGAAGGATCTGTTCCGGTTACGCTGCCCGAAGTTCGTGCGCGACGCCGTCGAGATCGTCAACCAATTAGCTTCCTGACGCGAATCGGAGCCGCGACAGCGAGCGAGCGGTTGCCGGTCTTTGAACCGGCTATCTCACGATAGGCCCTCAGATTTGAAAATCTTCGTCGTGCCAGATTCCTTCGGCGTCCGGGGCGGGCGTGCGTGGCGGAGGTGCTTCGGCCACGTTGGGTTTCTCCAGCCGGTCGACGCGCGCCATCAGCGTGGTCAACATCGCTCCGATCGCATCCGGCAAGTAGGTGTGCTGGAGGTCGGGATCGTCCTGCGGAGCATGCGCCCGGGCGCGGGTCACCGGCCGCCCTGGAACGCCGACTACCACCGAGTTGGCCGGCACCGATTTCACCAGCACCGAATTGGCGCCGATGCGGCAATCGTCGCCGA
>CAZFOP010000540.1:0-2036 GCA_964520085.1 uncultured Solibacteraceae bacterium
ATGTGCTACCGCAACGCCATCCTCTTGGGTGTCTTTCCCCTGTGGTGCTGCGTGAAGATCGGCGATACCCCGTCCGATATCGCCGAAGGACGCAACGCCGGCATGTGGACCATCGCTCTCAGCGCCACCGGCAATGAAATCGGCCTCTCGCTATCCGATTGGCAAGCCCTGGCTCCCGAAGAACGCTCCCTGCGCGAAGGCCACGCCGCCCGCAGGCTCATGGACGCGGGCGCGCATTTCGTCGCCCCCGCGCTGTCCGGTTGCACCGAAATACTCGCTGATCTTGAGCGCCGGATCGCCGCCGGCGACAAACCGTAGTCCCGAATACAACCACGGAGTAAATTATGCGAACAACCTATACAGTCGTAGTGTGCCTTGCCGCGGCTATCGGCGTTCATGCGCAAAGCGCCCGCGTCAGCGGCCAGGTGGTCGATTCCAGCCAGGCCGCCGTGAGTGGTGCGGAAGTGACTCTCCGCAACCTGGAAACCGACGGCCAATTCCGCACCGCCAGCACGGATCGGGGGGAGTTTCTGTTGCCGCCGGTTCCTCCGGGGCACTACGAGATTGCCGCGTCCGCTAATGGATTTGCCGTCACGCGAATCACCTCCATCACCCTGGAATTGGGCGAATCGAAGGTGATCGCGCTCCAGATGAAGCCTGAGTCGGTGCGCGAAGCCGTCACCGTTTCCGACACCCCGCCGGAACTCACCACGGACCGGCCCGACCGCAGCGTGGTCTTCGATGAGAGCTTCGCCGACGCTATCCCCGTCAACATCCGCAATCCCCTGCAACTGATCAATTTCAGTCCCGCCGTGACCAAAGGGGACGACGGACTCTCGGGACAGAATTCCACCAGCGAGAGCCGCACCAACACCTGGCGCATCAACGGCGCCAAGGCGGCAACCACCGATATCATGATCGATGGCGCCACCGATACCACGTCCTATTACAATCAGGCCGCCGGCATTCCCGGAATCGAAGCCGTGCAGGAATTTCGCATCTACACCAGCGCTTACGCTCCCGAGTTCGGACACACCAGCGGCGGAGACGTGAGCTATGCTCTGAAGTCGGGCGGCAACGCCTATCACGGCGCGCTCTTCGAATATCTGCGCAACAGCGACCTCGATTCCGCCGGATTCAATGCGAATAAGGCCGGGCAACCCATCGGGACCTTCCGGCGCAACCAATACGGCGGCACGCTCGGCGGGCCGATTCGCATCCCGAAACTCTATAACGGCAAGGACAAGACGTTCTTCTTTATCTCGTTCGACGGATTGCTCGACTCCTCGGAGGGTTCGTTCACCGGTACCATGCCGACGGCGCTCGAACGCACCGGCAACTTTTCCCAGACCAAGGATTCCAATGGCAACTTGATCGTGATTTACGACCCGAGTACCACCAAACTGAACACCGCCGTCTCGGGGACGCAGTATATCCGCACGCCCTTCCCCGGCAATATCGTTCCGGCGAACGAAATCACTCCCATCGCTACCAAGCTGCTCTCGTACTACCCGTTGCCGAACGAGGCGGGTGTGGGCCAGAGCAGCACCAGCAACTACTTTTCGAACGCTCCCGGCACCGATAACAACGAGCGCGGAGACGTTCGCCTCGATCAGCGCATCACCGACAAGCAACTGATCTATGCGCACATGGATTACTTCTCGAATAAGATCCTGCAGAACAATTACTATGGCAACAACCTGGCGGAAGTGAACTCCAACGACCAGATTCCCGGCTTTAACGTGATGGTCCATCACACCTGGTCGATTTCCCCGTCCCTGGTGTTCGACCACCATTTTTCCTGGGCGCGCAGCGAATCGGACCGGACCGAACCGTCGCAGCTTACGGCGACCGATCTGGGATTTCCATCCAATGTCGCTCCCGGCCTGACCGGACAGATGGATCCGCAGGTGTCCCTAAGCCGCGTCAGCGGCCTGGGCCCCAATTATCCGATTGAATTCAATGCATCCTCGGTATACCAATATGCGGGGGATGTCGCCTGGTTCAAGAACGTTCATACCTTCAAGTTCGGATAC
>CAZFOP010000541.1:0-2009 GCA_964520085.1 uncultured Solibacteraceae bacterium
TGACCGAAAAAAAGCTTGACGCGGGCAGCGCTTTCAGACACGAACCATAACGGGCGTTGCGGGCCGTCTCGCGCCTTTCAGAACGCCGCCTTGGGCCAGCCAGGTCGCTTCGTTGGCGGTAAGTACCGATCTCGACAGCATCGTATGCAGCCCCCCGGAGATCTCTTCTCCGGCAGACCAACCACGCGGCCATTAGCATCGTGCGGCGATTGCCGGCAAATGCGCTCAGCGCGTACGCTGGACTCGGCGCGCTCCCGTTGTTTACGCAGTATCCAGTTTCGTCTTAGGGATTCCAACCGGCCGAGCCTGCCACTGGATTGGGTTTATCCCGGCCGGCGCGCGCGAATGGGGCGGCCACGGCCTTCACTCGATATGAAGGCGCGGAGCTGAATGAAAGGCCGGTGCGGGTTGGATTGGCTGAATGTAGTGCGGATCCAACTCTCCTGGTACCAGCGGTCGAAGGGCGGATACTCGGCCCGAGACAATTCCGTTTCTAACTTCTCCAGGGAAGCGCGCGCCTCGCGGACGAGTTGCCACATGCGCGCCGCATCCGTCGCCTGCAGAGCCTCTTCCAACTTTAGCGCCGCCTGCGTCTGCCGCTGGGCCACCTGGAGACCGAGCGCCACATCCACGGAGAAGAACCGCTGTTCCGAGAGCGACATCCCGCTCTCGGCGCGCGATTCCGCCTCCAGCGCCTCCTCGAGTTGCCGGTTGCGCGATTGCATCAGGGCCATAGTGACGGCGTCAACCGCCGGGTAGGCCTCGCCCGCGACCTTGAGATAAAGCCGGTCGAGCAATTGCTCGACCGCATCCGGGGCCACCCACAGTTTGTCTGGCGTATCGATCGAGGCGAAGTATCGGTTGTACGCACGCCCGGAGGCCTGCGCCGCGCTCGCGCCGGCAGTCCCGCCAAAATACTCGCGTGACCACCAGGCGGTGTAGCGCGCGGCGGGGTCGGGGCTGGCATAGATCGCCGGAGCGTCCCAGGTGATGTCGGCGAGCATGCGCGCGCACATGACGTAATCGCGCAACTCCGACACGTTCACCAGCATGTACTCAGTGGCTCCCGACTTGACTATCTTGTCGAACTGTTCCGCCACGACCGAAGGCCCCACCGTGTGCGTCAGTTGCTTCGTCAATCGGCCTCCCAGGTAAGCCAAGTGGTAGTACACGCCGTGCTTCCAGCGGCCCAAGCCCGCCGGCAAAGCACGCATGTGGCCATCGTTGTCGTCCGGCCACACGACGACGACGTCGGACGGCAAGTCGAACGCTGCTGGGTCGCGCTGGTACTCAGGCAGCATCTCCGAGTACATCGTAAAGTGGAAGAGCGGAGTCCTGTCCTTCGGGAGGAGATCGCGGACCATGTTGACCTGTTGGCTGATCACCTCGCGGAAGGTCTTTGCCTTGTCATCCTCGGTGGTCCCCGCGGGGAAGGCGAAGGGGCGATCCTCGGTGCCGCGCATGCCGACGGGCCAGATGACGTCCAGATCCCGATTTTCCATCACGCCGCCGCGCCAGAACGCGAGCATGCCATCGCGGTTCGTGAACCAGTTCCACTCTGGCCGCACACCACGCTCGGCAGCCAGGTTGTACCGCACTAGCCCGAATGGATTGGAAACCAGCACATCGTAATGGTGCGAAGTGTAATAGAGCCCCCAGTCGCTAGCGAGCTTCTGCACCTCGAAGCGGCGGTGGACGCGGGTGTAGGGCGCCACCATGTTCATGCGCAAACGGAGGGCGGTTTCAAAGAAGCGCTTATACCATTCCAACGGGACGTCGCCGGTCTGCAACGGATATCCGTTCGCATCGAAAGGCCGCGGCAAGAGGTCCTCGTCATCGTGGAAAAAGCCTCGATAGCGGAACTCCGGTGGGCCCTGGGTGAAGCTGGTGTGTTTCAGCACCAGCGGGTCGTGACGCTCGGGGGCGTAGCCGGTCCAAATGTGCAGCGGGTCGGTGCCCAGCCGCTCTGACAGGGTATAGGCTGCGAACGCCGTACCGCGCGGGTTCGA
>CAZFOP010000542.1:0-2006 GCA_964520085.1 uncultured Solibacteraceae bacterium
CCGTTATCGCCGAGCACGTCTTCGGTGACGCCCAGGCGCTCGTTGCCGAAACTGGAATCCCAACTATAGAGCAACTCTTCGGCGTGCTCCATGGAAACGTTCATCGTGTCGGGCACTTCGCGGCCGTCTTTCCAAAGGTACAGGCCGCCGGTCATCGTCACTTTGCGCGGGATGCCGAGGCCCATCGCCTTGTACCAGAACGCAAGCTGGTGGCACAGGTTCTCGTAAACGTTGCCGCCGGAATAATCCCAGAAGTAGCGCCAGTTGATGTAGCGGTTGGCGTCGAAAGGCCGCTCGGGAGCTTCGCCAAGGAACGGCTTCCAGGCGATGTTCTCGGCGGTCATGTCGGGATAGACCGCGCGGGACCACTGCGGTTTGCCGTGCGGCGTGTTGCGGTACATGTGGCCGTGGATCACGGTGATTTTGCCCATCAACTCGGGCCGCAGAAATTGCGCGGCGTCGGCCATCTGGCCGGTCGAAGTCCACTGATGGCCAATCTGCACCGTGCGGCCGGCGCCGGCACGCTGCCAGGCGGCGCGCATTCGCTTGGCGTGCTCCACGGTGAAGGCCATGGTCTTTTCCTGGTAAACGTGTTTGCCCGCATCGAGCGCGGCCACGAAATGCTCCGCGTGCAGGTGCTGCGGCGTGGCGATGAGTACCGCGTCCACGTCCTTGTCCTCGAGCAGATGCCGGTAATCGAGGTAGGTCTTGACGCCGGGAGCGATCTGTCGGACCTCTTCCAGGCGCCGCGTGTACACGTCGGCCGCGCCGATGCATTCGACATTCAAAAGCGCCAGCGCTTGGCGAAGAATCTCCTTGCCGCGGTCGCCCGGGCCTATGATGCCAATGCGCAGACGCTCGTTTGCGCCCATCGCATTGGACGCGGCCAGAGTGCCGGCGAGACCGGTGGCCACCTTGCCGAGGAACAGACGCCGGGACTCCATCGCGATTTCCTCCTTCGCTTCGCGCTTCGCCATGTCGCAGGGAACAACACGATTATATCCAGGCGCGGAAGCGAGCTGCGGCATCGGGCGCGGGTTTATTTGGCAAACGAACCGGCAGCCTCGGCGCGCGCTAATGTGTCGTGAGTTTCTTGAGCGCGGCCTGAATTCTGGTAGCCAGCGCGGTGGTTTCCTTGGTTTCGGGGATCGAGTGCAATGCGGCCAGGGCTTCCTCGCACATCACCTGTCGACGCTGTGGTTCGTCCATCCGGTTGTTGTTGAAAAGGTCGGAGACTTCGAAAAGATTCTTGGCGGCGGCATAAAGAAATGTCGGGCGCGGCGTCTTGACTTCGCCCAATCGGAACTTTTCGAGCGCTTGGGCGGAATCGGCCTCGGTGCCATTGGCCTGGCAAATGGCGCGAATGACGCCACGCTCCACCATTGCGGTTTGCAGCGTCAGCACCTCCGCGTCAATGGGCATGGTGCCGCCGAGCGGCCTTCGCAGCGCAGCCGGGTCGGCTGCCGAGCCGGGCGGGAGGTCGAAGCCAAGCTGCACATCGACCGACGGATCCCTGGCGATGAAGTAGTGCACCGCCTGTGTGGAATCCAGAGCGGTGTGAGCCGCCATCGCACGCAGGTCCATCATCTGCTTGTGAAACGCCAGCCCATTCTTGCGGTTGACCCGCTCGCCGGTCCCGTAGGCGTCGGCCAGTTCGGAATAACCACGCGCCATGCCGCTGGCAAGGACAATCTGCCAGATGCGCGCCCGTGGGGTGAATGCGTTGTCGCTCTGTTGCAGTTCGGAAAGTAACTCGTTGGTCTTCGCGATGTCGCCGCTGTGATAGGCGTGTCTGGCCTGACTCCACACAAAGGCCGGCGATTCGGAATCGGGAACTGTGGGCCCGTTGGAACAGGCAGTCAGAAACACGGCGGCCGTAACGGCCAACAGAAGTGCCTGCAATCTCATGCACGACTCCGCGGTAGCGCCGGAACGTGGCTGCGGGCGACATCGCGGCG
Organism: uncultured Solibacteraceae bacterium; assembly: GCA_964520085.1. GTDB lineage: Bacteria > Acidobacteriota > Terriglobia > Bryobacterales > Bryobacteraceae > Bog-375. Next base: position 1,959 of record CAZFOP010000542.1, read on the forward strand.
CTGCCCGGCTAAGGGCGCTCCATTCCCGGCTGCCGGTTTTCAGCCAGT
>CAZFOP010000543.1:0-1996 GCA_964520085.1 uncultured Solibacteraceae bacterium
GCGTGATCCCACAAAACAATTCTACAGCAAATTGTTCTTTTATGACCCAGTAGTATTAGGAGTAGCAGACTCCACAGGAGTACCGCACAACCTTATGCCAGGGACGTACCGGAACAGACGCTCGGAGCTGATGGTCTGGACCGATGGTCGAATGCTCGTGTAAGTCAGATGCCAAGTGGAAGCTCCTTTTCAGCACTGAATCATGCGCAGCATATGGTTCCCGGCGCGGAGTGCGACGATGGACTGCTCCCCACGCCTGCCGGTGGAGCGTCAACCTCCCAGATATTCGACGTGAGCGTATGTGCCGAACCGCGGGTTGTATCCGAGATACCAACCAATATGGTCGGGATTCTCGTAAATGACGATCTGATCGCCGGTCCAGTTCCAGTCAGCGACGATGTTGTAATCGAACGGAGCGACGTTCCAGAAGAAACTGCCGAACCAGAAGCGCTCCCGGTTTCCGCCTCCCAGCGCAAATGCACTTCCAAAACCGCCGCCGAAGTGCCCGTGCGCCCACGGCTGAGCGAGGTGGTAATGTGCATCGTTGGGGCCGCTATCGTGTCCGACCCATCTATCGTTCTTGGCGTCAACGTGCGGAACGCCCAGATGACCTTTCTTGTCTACGGCCACGTGGTTTTCCGATGCGGCAGTGTGCTGCTGACCTCGTGCCGGCTTGGCAGACCTCGCTGGAGCAGGACCATGGGCGGGAATGTGCCCGCCGCCTGACCCGACTCCGTGTCCCTTCTGCGCAAAAGCTGCCAGGCAAACTAGAACCGTTAGCCCTACTATCTTCTTCATCTGCATACACTCCTGGGCAAGCACCCAGCAAGCGTTTGGCAGCGCGCTGATTCGGCCGGAAAGGACGCGACTCGAGAGAGTGCTCACGGCCAAGTGTAAATAATGCCTTCGATAGTGCAGGTTTCGCCGCTTCAGCACGTCGCCGCTTGGCGCTGCAGACCTTGCCCACGCTCTCGAAGTTAAATGGCGGCAAACGTGCCGTATTGTTCTAGTTGGAGCGAGAATAGGCCAACCAACCCAGATTTTGGAGGAACATCGTGACGACTTTAAGGACAGTGACAGAAACGGCGGCAGAGCTTGGCAAGCAGGCCAGAGAATCAATCGAGGAGTTGGGCCAGTCCGCCGGCAGGAAACTGGACGAGGCGAGAGAAGAGACCGGAGGTGCACTTCATTCGGCTGCCTCCTCCGTTCGGAGCGCAGGACGCCAGGGCTCCGCGGCAATCGACAACTGCTCTACCCGCACAGCCGATCGACTGGATGCTACGGCGTCATACATCGAAGATCATGACCTGGGGGATGCATTCACCGGCTTGCGGAGATTTGCTCGCCGGCATCCGACAAGCTCTCTGGTAGCTGCGGCTGCGATCGGCTTTCTTGCCGGATCCGCCTTAGGCCGAGTGACACACTCGTGCAAAAGAGTGCCTCAAGGTATGTAACTTGCAGTGTTGCCGGCGGGGCCTCCCGTCAACAAGGAGCACAGTCGCCAGTTGGTCCGGCCCCGGCGTCCTTTACACTCTCGATCGCGTTTGGATCCCTCGGTTGTCTTACGTCTCCGCCCATCTCAGGATCGAGTCACGTTTCGACCAGTGGTCGCATCGAGCGCGGCGGCAAGACTCGGTCAGGACTGCGAAGAGGCAAACTGGTCACGAACCGGGAGTCGCCGCCTTCTCCTCCTCGCGCTGTGCGGCGATCCGGTTCTGCAGCGTCCGCAGGCTGATACCCAACATATCGGCGGCAAGTTTGCGGTTGCCGCGGACGTGATCGAGGGTGAGTTTAATGTACGCCTCCTCGAGTTTCGTGAGTGGCTGGCCTGGCTGCAGCATGACTGGGCCTTCAAGACCGGATGCTGGCCCGGAATGCGAGCCGGGGTTTACCGCGAACGCAGGGGAAGGAAGGTTAGTCAGGCGGATCAAACCCTCGCCAGCCATGATGGCGGCGCGCTCCAGGACGTTGCGCAGCTCCCGCACATTACCCGGCC
>CAZFOP010000544.1:0-1990 GCA_964520085.1 uncultured Solibacteraceae bacterium
GGCGGCCTTCGATCTGCACCGCGCACAGAAAGCACGACGATGCCGGCTCGATCCCTGGCACGTGGCACATGGTCGGAATCCGAATGCCTAGCCACTGCGCCGCTTCGAGCACGGTGGTGCCCGAGTCCACGCCGATCTGCCGTCCGTCGATCGTCAGGTTCACCATCGCGCGCCTATAAGACCTCGATTGCGTCGTCCTTGCATGCCTGGCGGCACATGTCGCAACGTGTGCAGAGCCGGTCGTCCACCGTGTGCTTTTCGTATGGACGATAGGCGATGGCGCCGACCGGGCAGGCCTGCGCGCAGAGCGTGCAGCCGATGCAGTTGTCCGTCACCCGGTAGCGGATCAGCGCCGGACAGCGGCCAGCCGGGCAGCGCCGCTCGTGGATATGCGCTTCATACTCTTCGCGGAAGTAGTGGAGCGTGGTCAGCACCGGATTCGGCGCGGTCTGGCCGAGCCCGCACAGGCTGGCGCGGCCGACATAATCGGCCAGCATTTCGAGCTGCTCCAGATCGCCCGGCCGGCCTTTCCCCGCGCAGATGCGCTCCAGAATTTCCAGCATGCGCTTTGTTCCGATGCGGCAGAAGGTACACTTGCCGCAGGATTCGGACTGGGTGAACTTCAGGAAGAAGCGAGCGATATCTACCATGCAGTCGCGGTCGTCGAGCACCACCAGGCCGCCGGAACCCATGATGGCGCCGGTCTGCGCCAGCGCGTCATACTCGATCGGCGTCTGGCCAAGCCGCGCCGGGATGCAGCCGCCGGACGGGCCGCCGAGCTGCACGGCCTTGAATTGGCCCCCGTTGCGAATGCCGCCGCCGATTTCCTCCACCACTTCGCGGATTGTGATTCCCATCGGCACTTCGATCAGGCCGCCGCGGTTGATCTTGCCAGCCAGCGCGAAGACCTTGGTGCCGCGGCTGTTCGCGGTGCCCAGCGCGGCGAACGCGCCTGCGCCGTGGCGGATAATCCAGGGCACGCAGGCCAGCGTCTCGACGTTGTTGATAACCGTCGGGTGACCGCGCAAGCCACGCTCCACCGGGTAAGGAGGGCGCAGTTTCGGCATGCCGCGCTTCCCTTCGAGCGACTGGATCAGCGCGGTCTCTTCTCCGCAGACGAAAGCGCCGGCACCTTCGCGAACCTCGAGCCGCAGCGAGAACGGCGAGCCGAAAATGTTCTGACCGAGGTAGCCCCGATCCTCGGCTTGCCGGATCGCCGCGCGCGTGTGGCGCACGGCCTGCGGATATTCGGCGCGAATGTACAGGTAGCCCTCGGCCGCGCCAATCGCGTACGCCGCGATGGCCAGCCCTTCGATCACGCGGTGCGGATCGGATTCGAGCACCAGCCGGTCCATGAATGCGCCGGGGTCGCCTTCGTCGCCGTTGCAGATTACGTATTTGACCGGGTCCGTTTGCGCGCGTCCCAGCGCCCACTTGCGCCCGGTCGGGAAACCCGCGCCGCCGCGCCCGCGCAGGCCGGAATCGGAGATCGCAGCGATCACCTCGTCCGGAGTGTCGGCGATTGGGCCCTGCGCCCCCAGGCACATGGCGAGGGCGCGGTAGCCGTCGCGGGCGAGGTAGTCGTCGATGTTCAGCGGGTCGATGCTGCCGCAGTTTTCGAGCACGATTCGCTTCTGCTTGGCCAGGTAGCCGTCTGGTGGCGTGGACGCTTCCGCCGGCGTGCCCTCCAGCCCGTCTACCTTCCAACGCACACGGGTCGCGATGCGGTTGGGGCGAATGTGCCTTCGGGCGATCTGCCGCGCGGTCTCCGCGGTCACGTTGCCATACAGCGCAACGCCGCCATCCGCTTTGACCACTTCCACCAGCGGCTCGCGATGGCACATTCCGTTACAGCCTACCGTTTTGACAATGCCGTTGGCACCCGCAACTTTCGCTGCGCGCTCCAGCGCATCGCGCACCGGCTCTGCGCCGCTTGCTACGCCGCAGGAACCGAGTCCGACCCGAATCTCGACTGCGCCGCGCTTCATGC
>CAZFOP010000545.1:0-1980 GCA_964520085.1 uncultured Solibacteraceae bacterium
GCTTGATTTCCGCTCCGACCATTTTTCATTCGGCGCGGTGCTCTACGAGCTAGTGTCCGGACAGCGGGCATTCGCGGGTAAATCGAACGCGGAGGTCCAGGCCGCGATTCTGCTGCATCAGCCCGAGCCGTTGACGCGCCTGAATCCGCAGGTTCCCGCGCCGCTCCAGTGGGTGGTGGAACGGTGTCTCAAGAAGGTTCCGCGAGATCGCTTCGAAACGACGGAGGAATTGCGGCGCGAGTTCTCCGCAATCGTTGCGCGGGCCGGCCAGATTGTGGCGGCTTCCCCGCCCGTCAACAATATCCCAACGCCGCGATCCGCCTTAATCGGGCGCGAAGCGGAGCTTTCCCGATTGCGAGACTTGGTGGCCGATCCGGATCTCCGCATCCTGACGCTGACCGGAGCGGGAGGCATTGGCAAGACCAGGCTGGCAGTGGAACTCGGGCGTCAAGTTGCGGATCGCTTTACGGGAGGCGCTTGTTTCGTGCAGCTCGAGAAGGTGAGCGATGCCAGTCTTGTGCCATCCGAAGTGGCTCTGGCTTTGGGCGTCGCGCAGTGGCCCGGCGCCGATCCGGAAGCGGCCATCGCGAATCATATCAGCCAACTCGCGGGGCCGACGCTTCTCGTGCTGGATAACTTCGAGCACGTGCTGGAAGCCGCCGTTTTCGTGGCTCATCTGGCCTCTGACCGCGTGAAGGTGGTGGTGACGAGCCGGGCGGCCCTGCGAGTTTCGGGAGAGTTCGAGATTGCCGTTCCCTCATTGAATTCCGGCTACGGCGCGGGGCGCGAGGAGATGGCGCGCTCCCCGGCAGTCAGATTATTTCTCGAACGCGCGACGGGCGTGCGCGGTGCCACGATGGACGAGGAGCAACTGGGAATCGTGTCGGCGATCTGCGCCCGGCTGGATGGCCTGCCACTGGCGATCGAACTGGCGGCGGCCCGCACCAGGCTGTTTCCGCTGAAGACGCTGCAGGCGCGTCTGGACGATCCTCTGGCGGTGCTGGTTGGCGGCCCGCGGGATTTACCACAGCGGCAGCATACGCTCCGGGCCACCATCGACTGGAGTTACAACCTGCTTGATGCGGAGCACCGGAAGCTGTTCCGCCGCATGGCGGCGTTTGTCGGCGGCGCCACGGTCGAGGCGATCGAGGCAGTCTGCGACACCCGCCGGGATTTGCAGGTCAATCTATGGGACGCGCTGGAACTGCTGGCCGACAACAGCTTAATTCGCCGCATCGACTTAGACGATACGGAGCCGCGATTCGCGCTGCTCGAAACCATGCGGGAGTATGGCATCGAGCAATTGGCCGCCGCGAACGAAGAGCATTATACGCGGAAGGCGCACGCGGCATACTGCATGGTATTGGCGGAAGAAGAAGCTCCTGCCATGCGCCGGGAGCGCACCGGAAAACATCGATTCGACGCCGACCTGGGAAACTTCCGCGCGGCTCTCGATTGGCTCGCGACGAATGGTGAGGTGGAGTGGGGGCTGCGCCTGGTAATGGCGTTGGGGGTGTATTTCTATTCGCTCCGTCTCCACACCGAAGGGCTGGACCGCCTCTCGCGGCTACTCGCGCTTCCGGGCGTGGTACGCTTTCCGCGCCTGCGCAATTATGGTAAGTTCTGGCAGGCCGACTTCGCTTTCGAGGGGTTCAATTCCGGTTTCAGTGGCTATTACGAGGCATGGAAGCTTTTCGAAGAAGCCAACGACCGGCAGGGCATGTTCCACGCCGCGCATCGTGTGGGTTATCACCTCAGGTTCACCGATATGGCAGAATCGCAACAATGGTCGGAGCGAGCCGTGGAGTTGGCGCGGGAAACTGGCCATCCGGCCATGCTCGCGGGCGCCCTCAGCAACCTCGCTGACGTCGTGAAGGCCGGAAACCGCACGTACGCGCGAGCGCTGTATGTGGAGGCGATGCGTTTATTCGAATCGTCGGGTGACAAAGAGAATGTGATCTGGTCTCTCAGCCATCAGGC
>CAZFOP010000546.1:0-1932 GCA_964520085.1 uncultured Solibacteraceae bacterium
GCGAGATCCGCACGCCCATCCTCGAAGAGACGCAGTTGTTCGCGCGCGGCGTGGGGGCCGACACGGACATCGTCAACAAGGAGATGTACACGTTCGAGGATCGCGACGGATCTTCGCTGACGCTGCGGCCGGAAAACACGGCCTCGGTGATTCGCGCTTATATCGAACACCGGCTGGATCAGCGGCCGGGCGTGCAGAAGCTCTATTACATGGGCCCCATGTTCCGGCGCGAACGTCCGCAGGCGGGCCGCTACCGCCAGTTCTATCAAATCGGCGCCGAAGCCATCGGTTCGGAATCGCCGGCGGTGGATGCGGAAGTAATCGAGATGGTGGTCGAGATTCTCAATCGCGCCGGGCTCGCCGGTTTCGAGTTGCTCATCAACTCGGTGGGCGATCACAATTGCCGGCCGCAGTATGTCGAGAAGCTGCGCGAGGCATTGCAACCAGTGGCCGCGAGTTTGTGCGGCGATTGCCAGCGCCGCGCCGCCACCAATCCGCTGCGTGTGCTCGATTGCAAAGTGCCGAACGATCAGCCCATCGTCGATACGCTGCCCAGTATCCTCGATCATCTGTGCGATCCATGCCGGTCGCACTTCGCCGCGGTCCGGCGCCACTTGGACGATCGCGGCATCGCGTACAGCGTTCGCCCACGCATGGTGCGCGGCCTGGACTATTACATGCGGACCACGTTCGAAGTGGTACACGGCGCACTGGGCGCGCAGAATTCCGTGCTGGGCGGCGGGCGCTATGACGGTCTCGCCGAATCGCTCGGCTCGAAGGTACACTCGCCTGGCATCGGTTTTTCGATCGGCGAAGATCGCCTGGTGATGAGCGTGGCGGCTGGCGAATCGAGCGCGCTCGATCTCTACATCGCGGCGCTCGGCGAGCCGGCTCTGCGCCACGCCGCGCCGCTGGCGCGCGATCTGCGCCGCGGCGGCGCATCGGTCGAAATCACCGAGGGCAAGCTGACACGCATTCTCGAGTTGGCCAACAAGCTGGGCGCGCGTTTCGCTCTCATCGTGGGCGACAACGAGATCGGCGCCGGGCGATATACGCTCAAGGAAATGGCCACCGGCCGGCAGGAAGAAGTCACGCGCGACGAGATCGCTCGCAAGCTCGGCGCCGCGCGGAATTGAGCATCGATATGGAAACCTCCGTAACACTGGATTTTTTGGGCGACTTGCGCCGCACGCATTACTGCGGAGCGCTACGCGCCGCCGACGAAGGCAAGACCGTGGTCCTGATGGGATGGGTGCATCGCCGCCGCGATCACGGCGGAGTCATCTTCGTCGATCTGCGCGACCGCGATGGCATCACCCAGGTCGTCTTTCATGAGGACGTCGGACCCGCCGTGCATAGCCGCGCCGAGCAGGTGCGCCCGGAGTACGTGATCGCGGTCGAAGGCAAAGTCGCGCTGCGCGGACCCAGCGCCGTGAACCCGAACCTGCCCACCGGCGAAATCGAAATTGTAGCTTCCAGCATCTGGCTGCTGAACGAATCCCGCACGCCGCCCTTCCCCATGGAAGAGCAGGTGGACGTCGCCGAGGACGCCCGCCTCAAATACCGCTACGTCGATTTGCGCCGGCCGCGCATGCAGCGCAATATCATTCTGCGCTCGAAGATCGCCTTCGCCGTTCGCGAGTATCTGAACTCGGCCGGGTTCCTGGAAATCGAGACGCCCTTCATGACCCGCTCCACGCCGGAGGGCGCGCGCGATTACCTGGTGCCCAGCCGCGTGCAGCCCGGCGCGTTCTACGCGTTGCCGCAATCGCCGCAGATCTTCAAGCAGCTTCTGATGGTGGGCGGCTACGAAAAGTATTTTCAGATCGTGCGCTGCTTCCGCGACGAAGACCTGCGCGCCGACCGCCAGCCGGAGTTCACGCAGATCGACCTGGAAATGTCGTTCCCGCAGCAGGAGCGCATTTTCGAGGT
>CAZFOP010000547.1:0-1891 GCA_964520085.1 uncultured Solibacteraceae bacterium
TGCCACGTCACGCCATGCCGCCAGCCGGTGCCGATGGCTTTCATGCCCGCCTCCTTGGCCGCAAAACGCGCCGCGAAGCGCTCGAAGCGATTAGCCTTGCGCTCCACATAGGCGATCTCCGCGGGCGTGAAGACTCGCTCGATGAAACGCGGACCAAATCGCTCGACCAGGTGCCGCACACGGGGCACTTCAGCCAGGTCCACTCCCGTGCCGACGATCATTTGACCTCCGCACCGGCAGTGGTCAGGGTCAGCCGGCCATGCTTGACGCCCTTCGTGGCGATCAGCGTGTCCGCCAGCGTGCGCACCGCGCCGGCGCGACCACGAATCACAATGACCTCCAGGCAGAGGTCGTGATCCAGGTGCACGTGCAGCGTCGAAAGCACCGAGCGGTGATATTCGTGCTGAATGCCGGTGAGCTTCTCGCCAAGCAGGCGCGCGTGGTGGTCGTAGACCAGCGTGACAGTCCCCACCACATGACTTTCCGGCGACTCCCAGGACTGCTCGACCAGTTCCTCGCGGATCATATCGCGGAACGCCTCGCTGCGGTTGGTATACCCGCGGCCCGCGATCAAGCGGTCGAACTTCTCGAGCAAACCCGTGTCGATTGCCACTCCGATGCGGCATAGTTCACTCATTGCTACACATCGTAGCACTTAGGCGTCCGGTTGGGCATACGTTGGATTGCCCTGACTTGTATCCCGGCCATCCTACCGAAGTGCCACGGATGAGGAGTCGACAGCCGGCGGAACACGGATTGCGGTTCGCCTAAACCCCAGAGGGGAGACCGGGTCAGCCCTTCTTGTTCTGCGCAGCGCGCTTGCGATGCTCCGCCCAGCGCTTCTTTTGCGCGGCCGCGATGCGTGCTCGCGCCGCGGGACTGAGGACGCGTCTGACCGCTGGTTCTGCCACTGCAGCGGCGGAAGGAAGAGGAACCCGCTTTCCCTTGAGCTGGGCCTGAATGCGGCGAATCTGGTCTTCGATCTTCTGTTTCTCCACCTGATAACCCACCAGGGCCATTTGCAGCGTGGTCAAATCCTCTTGGCTTCTGCCTTTTGCCATAAAACTCTCCCGCACAAATATAACATATCACTTGCGAGCTTGTGTCAAGATTAGTATGACAAAGTGAGGAGGCACGTTACAAGAGTATGCGGGCGCTGATTCAACGGGTAACAGAGGCAACAGTTAGTATAGATAAAAGTACTATTGGATCTATACGTAAGGGATTACTCGCATTTGTGGGTGTAAGCCGCGCCGATACGACTCTCGATGCGGACTATGTGCTCGGCAAGTTGCTCGGCCTGCGTGTTTTTCCGGACGACGATAGCAAGATGAATCGCAACGTGGTAGAAGCCGGTGGAGCGCTGCTGCTCGTATCCCAGTTCACACTTTATGGAGACTGCCGTAAGGGACGGCGCCCCAGTTTCGATAACGCGGCACCACCCCAACAAGCGCTCGCGCTGTATAACTACCTGGTCGAGTCAGCCAGGCGCGGACCGGTACCGGTTGCAACCGGAGTCTTCCAGGCGGACATGCAGGTGCGATTGATTAACGACGGCCCGGTGACCATCCTGATCGAGTCGGAACGCCCCGTCAGCCGCGCCTGAGCGGCCAGGCGAGGCAAACGGTCTGCCAGTAAGTAACCAGTCCGGCGCCTGGTTGGGTAGTTATTACGGAACGGGCCCTATTGCCGGCTTACGTACCTCTCGTACAGTCGAGTCTGTTTGCTGCTCAGTTCGGTTTCCCGGCCGCGGATGAATACGTGTTTGATCTGAGTTTGAATCTCGAGTGGGTCGCCCGTAGTCACCATCAGATCGGCGGACTTGCCTTGCTCGATGGAGCCAAGCTGGTCGCCGGCGCCCCAAATCTGCGCCGGGTTGATGGTGATCGCC
>CAZFOP010000548.1:0-1889 GCA_964520085.1 uncultured Solibacteraceae bacterium
TGCATCCGTCGCACGCGCCGCAGATCACGCGAACGCTGGACGCGCGGTTGGTGTGGATGAGCCAGACGCCGCTCGACCCGCGCCGCGAATACCTCGTTAAGCACACCACCCAGGAAGTCGCCGCACGCGTGCGCGCGATCCGATACCGCATTAACGTCAACACGCTCGAAAAGCAGGAAGCGACCGAACTGCGTCTCAACGATATCGGTGCGGCCGTGATCGAAACGCGCAAGCCGCTGTTTGTCGATCCGTACCGCCGTAACCGGGCCACTGGCGCGTTTATTATTATCGATCCGCTGTCGAACGAGACCGTCGCCGCGGGTATGATCACGGGGCGGCCGGCTCACGAAAGCGGCCAGCCCGCCATGAGTACCGCCGGCCGCGTCACGCCGGCCGAACGCCACGCGCGCACAGGGCACCTGGCCGCCGCGGTGTGGGTGTCGCAGGGCCCGGAAGCCGCCAACCGCCTTGAACGATCTTTGTTCGACGCGGGCGCGATGGTGCTCGTGCTGGAAGCCGGCCGCGAAGGCGACCTGCTGCCGCGCGTGGTGGAAACCGCCCTGGCCGCCGGCCTGATCGTGCTCTGCGCCGCCGACGCCGATAGCCCGGCGCCGTCCGAGCAGATTCGCGAACTCGCCGGTCCCGATCGCTTCCTCGAATTCGCCGGCGCCGCTGGAGAGTCCGCCGCACTGCTGATGGAGATGGAACAGCGCGACATCTTGAGCCGCGAGTGGCCTCGGTAGGGCTTCGACTCTACGATGCGAAGTGAGTGGCCAGAACCAGGAAGAAAACAGTGCCCACCGCGATCACGGCGCCATGCGCCAGGCCGACGGCTTTGGGGCTGCGCGCGTCCAATTCTTCTCGCTTGAGATAGGCTGGCCGGCCACTGATTAATTCGGTGAGAATGAACTGGATGTTAGACAGCGTCTTTGCGACGCGGCCGCGCGAAGCAATCAGAATGACCGCCATCACGCCGCCCACTACCGCGGTGATGAGGAAGATTACAAACCAATCCTGCCAACCCACCATGGCGCCTACAGCGGCCATCAGTTTCACGTCACCAGCGCCCATGGCGCGAATGACGTACAGAACGAGGTACACGCCAAAGGCCAGGCCAAGCCCGCGGAGCGAAAACCATAGGCCTGCGAACGAGAACCAAGCGTCCGGCGAAGTACGCAGAAACGCATTCAGCACCAATCCCAGCACCACGCCCGTCATGGTGACCCAATTCGGGATGCGGCGAAAGCGGACATCGTAAACGGCGGCGGCCAATAACACGGCCAGCAGCACGATTTCGATTCCCAGCGGTGGGGGTGGCGGCAGAGACATGACAGCTCAATCATAGCGCGGCGCCCAGCGGCTCCCCAGTCCCCGATCGTTTACAGCCGGATGCTAACCAGGACGCGGCCGGCGCTCCCGGCGGGCAAGGATAGGCCGCGGATCAGCAATTCCGTTTGTGCCACTGGGCCCCTTGCTAGAATAGCCCTATGGCGGAAAACCCCGGGCCACAGCCGGTTCGATCTTTCGAAGCCTCTCTGGAGGATCTGGAAAAGGTGGTGAAGGAATTGGAGGCCGGCGACCTGCCTCTGGAGCGTTCCCTCGAGCTGTTCGAGCGCGGCGTGACTCTTGCCGGCGATTGCCGCAAGCAGCTCGACGCGGCGGAGACGCGGGTTGAGATTCTGCTGCGCAAGGATGGCAAGGTCTCGGCCGAGCCGTTCGACCTGGAGGACTCGGAAAAGGCATGAACCTGCGCGACTACCTCGCCATGCAGCAACGGCTGGTGGATGCCGAACTGGATCGCGTGACGCCGCCCGAAACCACGCATCCCGCGACGATTCATCGCGCCATGCGCTACAGCCTGTTCGCCGGCGGCAAGCGCATACGGCCGG
>CAZFOP010000549.1:0-1855 GCA_964520085.1 uncultured Solibacteraceae bacterium
CTGAATTTCTTCTATTTTTGGCACTCCCTTGACGGTCGACAGTCTGATGGGATCATCTTGTGGATACGCCCAAATCGCCATACGCTGTCTAGTACCATCTTTGCCATATGCAATCGTCATCAGTAGGTCACCGGTTCTATTATCGATTAGTCGACTTAGGCGATAGGCTAACTTTCTAGCGAATTTCCTTTTCTCTGCTGGGCGAATGGCGTTCATGTATTGGAGGATCAGATCTCGTGCCTCATTTGACCTTTCTTTTCCACTAAACTGAAAATGAAATGGCTGCAACTTGATACCTCGACCGATTTTCCCATTGAAGCTTGATTCAAAGATATTTCGGGACGCTTTTGTAGCGTTAATTGAGCCTCCAACTAAGTCTTTCTCTGAAATACTGCCAGGTCTGTTGGGAACAACTCTGAAGACAAAGAGTTCACTGATAGCTATCATTCTCGCCTCCCGTTTATTACGAGCGCTATGCAGACTGCATCATTCACAAGAACGTGTCCCAAAATAGTTTACAGCTAACTAAGTTGTTACAAATCTTGTCTTTCCCGGCCGAAAGGAAGAAGACTTGATCGACTTTCCTTAAAATGCGCCTAAGCTGACATGAACGTTTTGTTCAGCAAATCTCTTATTGTAATTATCGACATCAAGGCCTGCTCTTAATAAGCACCATACTGACACCTTTGGTTGTAATCGAATCGTAGTTATGCAATTCATGCCCGATTCTATAATTTACCTGGCAGATAGATCGGTGGTCGTAACTCTGCCTCTTGTAGGCCCCCCTGTCGGCCCCATCTGTTACGTGAATTTGTTACGTAGAAATTCACCTCAACCCACCCAATCTATGCTAATCTATCCGAAAGGAATGGCTCGGCCGTTGGCCTAAAACCATCCAGAACCGTAACATACCCAATCCATGCAAGTCTATACTAGGTAATGAATTACATTCGCAATCTATTGGTCAGGGGTTCCACGCCAGGAATCAATCTTGTCGTGACCTATCAGGCTTGGCTGACCATGCGCTTCTTTTGAGCTCGCGCCCTGGCCGGAATGCTGCTACCCCGTGATCCTCTACGGCTACGATCTCCTCTGTCTTAGGATTCCTGGCCCTTTTCCGCCCTTTCCGCTTCTTCACCTCGAATGTTCCGAAACCCCGGAGTTCTACTGTCTTCCCGGCCAGCATAGCTGCCTTAATCTCATCGAAAAAGTCATCAATGAGGCCGTGGACTTCTTTGCGATTCAGATTCCCATTTGGATGAATCGCCTCGATAAGATCCGCCTTTGTCGTCTTCCCCGTCATAGTTTTCCTTCCACGAGTTCCAACCTTGTCGGTTGATCATTGACCGCATCGATACGGATCAAAACGATGTAAAAACGTCTATCTGGAAGTATTTAAGCTAGCAAAGTCAGCGGAGTCTTGAATAGCCTTGAGCCCGTTCTGAAGGCCCTCTAGTACAGGAGTCGCTACTGCATCTGGGAATGTCGAAGGTAGTTCTATGGATACTTGGACTATCGCCTTGGGGACTTCGTCGATCAAGTCAAGGATGACTTTCTCTATCTCGCTTTGAAAGTTGCAGAGCTTGGCAGTTTCTTGAAAGTACCGCAAGCCCACCTTGTTCCATTCATAGTGCCGATTCTTTCCAATGAACGCCATTGCCAGCTTGAGTTTTTCTAATGGAATACGGCCGCTCCCATGCCCCATGACCGGATAAGCGGACATGATGTCGTAGAGTGGTGTCATACGAAATCGGCCTCCACGTTCGATGAAGACGCTAAAGTTTTTCGCGTGGCCATCGGGCGCAGCGAGAAGCCAAAAAAGCAACTGAGCCTTGAAGAAGGCATAGCGATCGAC
>CAZFOP010000550.1:0-1853 GCA_964520085.1 uncultured Solibacteraceae bacterium
CTGGAAGCCAAAACAAAACAACCCAACGCGTTTTTTCGCGTCATGGCCCACCGGCCGGAAGTGCTGAAGAGTTTCGTGCCGTTCTACGGTGCGATTGCTGGCGCGGGCACGCTCGACCGGCGCCTGAAAGAGCTGGTCTACTTGACCTGCTCCTACGCCAACCACTGCGTGTTTTGCACGGCCGCGCACACGGTGGGCGCGCACAAGGCCGGCATCACCGATGACGAATTGGGTGCGCTGCAGGCCGGCGATGGCCAGCCGTTTTCCCCGGCCGAGCGCGCGGCGATTGCGTATGCGCGCGACCTGACGCAAACTGCGGCGGCCACCGAATCGCGCGAAGCGCTGTTCGCGCATTTCACCGAGGAGCAGATTGTCGAGCTGACACTGGTGGCGGCGCTGGCCAATTTCACCAACCGGTTCAACAACGGCTTGAAGATCCTGCCGGGAGCGTGATGCCAATCTTGAGTGGAATTCATCCGGTGGCCGAAGCGCTGCGCGCCGGGCATCCGCTGGAGCGGCTTCTGGTGGCGCAGGGCGCCGGCGGTTCGCGTTTGCAGGAGTTGATCGACCTGGCGCGGCGCGCGAGCGTGCCGGTACGCTTCGAGCCGCGTTCGGCGCTCGACCGGCTGGCCGGCAGCCCGGCCCACCAGGGTGTGGTCGCCATGGGCGCGGCGCGCCAGTATGCGGATATCGAACAAGTGGCGCAGGCCGAGCTGCTGGTTGTGCTGGATGGCGTGGAGGACCCGCACAACTTGGGCGCGGTGATTCGCACCGCACACGCCGCCGGCGCCGGTGGCATCGTCATCCCCGAGCGCCGCGCGGCCAGCCTGACCGACGTGGCGGCGAAAGCCGCGGCCGGCGCGATTGAGCACTTGCCGGTGACCCGCGTCACCAACATCAACCGCGCGCTCGAAGATTTGAAGGGGCGCGGCTACTGGATCTACGGACTGGATGAGCGCGGCACGGAGTCGTACGACCACGTAGCGTATGCGCTTCCCACCGCCATAGTCCTCGGCGGCGAAGGCAAGGGCCTGCACGAGCAGGTAAAAAAGCACTGTGACGCGCTGGTGCGGATTCCGCTGGTGGGAAAGATCTCGTCGCTGAACGTGTCGGTAGCCGCGGGCATCGTCCTGTTCGAATGGAAGCGGCGGCGGCCGGTTTGAGGCATCGCGCGAAGGACAGTTTTGTCGCTATCGTGGCGCACTCACTGGTCCGCGCACCACATATGCCCGTCAAACACTGTGAAGTTCTTCTTGCGTTTGCCCCTACTCAGCCCACGTATTGCACTTCTTCTTCCAGCTCGAAACCGAACCGGTCCCGCACACGGGCTTTCAGATCCTGAATCAGCCAGCACAAGTCGGCGGCGGTACCGCGGCCGGCATTGTATATGAGGTTGGCATGGTAGTCGGCGACGCGGATATCGCCGCGCTGGAGCCCCTTGGCCCCCACCTGCTCCAGGAACCAGGCGGCCGGAACCTTGCCTTCCCGCACCGCCTCGGCCGGCACGTGCGCCGCCACAGCGGGCGGCAGATCGCGCAGCAGCAGGTTCTTGAAGATGCTCCCGGCGCACTGCATGGTAACCGGGAATTTCCGATTACGAGTTTTGACGATGCCATCGGCGGTGCGGCGCAACTCTTCACGGTCCCCCGCGTCCAATTCCAATTCCACCGAGAAGATGATCCAGTCCTTGCGCCGTTTGAAAATGCTCTCCCGGTAAGCGAACTGGCATTTGGCATTGGAAAACGCCCGCACCAGCGCGCCATCGAAAAAACGCACGCCGGCGACGCATTCGGAGATCGAATGGCCATACGCGCCGGCATTGCCGTAGACGGCCGCGCCGGTCCAGCCCGGAA
>CAZFOP010000551.1:0-1831 GCA_964520085.1 uncultured Solibacteraceae bacterium
CGCGCCCAGGAATTTCGCGATCAACTGTCGAAGCGCGTGCTGGTCGGCGATGGCGCCATGGGCACAATGCTCTACGCGCGCGGCGTGTTCCTCAACCGCTCGTTCGACGAGCTGAATCTCTCCTCGCCGGACCTGGTGCGCGGCATTCACCAGGACTACTTCAAGGCGGGCTCGGAGATCCTGGAGACCAACACGTTCGGCGCCAACCGCGTCCGGCTGGCGGCTTTCGGCATGGCCGAGAAATTGAAGGACATCAACACTGCCGGGGTGAAGCTGGCGCGCGAGGCAGCGCGCGACACGGCCTTCGTGGCGGGCGCGGTGGGTCCGCTGGGTGTGCGCATCGAGCCGCTCGGCCCCACTTCGTTCGCCGAAGCGCGGGCCATCTTCCGCGAGCAGGTGGATGCGCTGGCCGAAGCCGGTGTGGACCTGCTGATCTTCGAGACCTTTGGCAATCTGGATGAGCTGCGCGAGGCGGTGCTGGCCGGCCGCGAGTCGGTCGGCCCAGCCGTCCCCATCGTCGCCCAGGTCACCATCGATGATTTCGGTTACCTGCCCGGCGGCGCGGATCCGGAAACGTTCACGCGCGAGATGGATTCCTGGCCGGTGGATGTGATCGGCCTGAACTGCTCGGTGGGCCCGAAAGCCACGTTCGAAACGCTGGAGCGAATGCTGGCGGTTTCCTCGAAGCCGATGAGCGCCATGCCCAACGCCGGCTTGCCGATGCGCGTAGAAGGGCGCAACATATATCTCTGCTCGCCCGAATACATGGCGCAGTACGCGCGCCGCATGTTGTGGGCGGGCGTGAAGATTATCGGCGGCTGCTGCGGCACGACGCCGGATCACATCAAGCTGATCCGCTCCGAAACACGTTCCCTGCAGCCGGGACAGAAGACGCTGGCGGTGACGGTGGATGCGGGCGAGGCGCGCTCGCAAGCGATGGCGCCGGTGCCGATCGAGCAAAAATCCAAGCTCGGCGCCAAACTGGCGGCCGGGCAGTTTGTATCGTTCGTCGAGATTCTGCCACCGCGCGGTGTGCAAGCCTCGCGCGAAATCGAAGGCGCGCGCCGCTGTGCCGAAGCCGGCATTGACGCCATCAACGTACCCGACGGGCCGCGCGCCAGCGCGAGGATGAGCGCGCAAGTCACCTGTCAGCTCATCCAGCAGCAAGCCGGCATCGAGGCTGTGCTCCATTTCTGCTGCCGGGACCGCAACATCCTGAGCATTCAATCCGAGCTGCTCGGGGCGCACGCCGCGGAAATCCGCAACCTGATCTGCATCACCGGCGATCCGCCTCGCATGGGCGCATACCCGGACGCCACCGCTGTGTTCGATGTGGATGCCATCGGCCTGGTCAACATCGTGCGAAACCTGAATCACGGCCTCGATATCGGCGGTAACCCGATCGGATCGCAGACCGCGTTGCTGACCGGCGTGGGCGCTAACCCGGGCGCGTTGAATATGGACGAGGAGATCCGGCGTTTCGATTGGAAAACCGAGGCCGGCGCCGAGTATGTGGTCACCCAGCCGGTGTTCGATTTGGATCTGCTGGAAGCTTTCCTGAAGCGCATCGAACACGCCAGGCTGCCGGTGATCTGCGGCGTCTGGCCGCTCACCAGTTACCGGAATGCCGAGTTCATGGTGAACGAACTGCGCGTGCCGGTTCCGGCGGAGTTCATGGAGCGCATGCGCCGCGTGGACGACGCCGACAAGGCGCGCGCCGAAGGCGTTGCCATCGCGCGCCAGATGGTGGAGCGGATTCGAACCATGGTGCAGGGTGTACAATTGAGCGCGCCGTTCGGCCGCTACCAGATGGCGCTCGACGTAGCCGAAG
>CAZFOP010000552.1:0-1828 GCA_964520085.1 uncultured Solibacteraceae bacterium
CCGAGGTCGTCATGGCAGTGCACGCTGATGACGGCTTTGGCGATGTTGGGCACGTGCTCGCGGATCCCCCGAATCAGGTTGCCGAATTGCTCGGGCACCGCGTAGCCGGTGGTGTCCGGTATGTTGACTACGGTCGCGCCGGCGGCGATTACCGCTTCGAGCATGGCGAACAGGTAAGCGGTGTCCGCGCGGCCGGCATCTTCGGCGTAAAACTGAACGTCGTCGACGAAGCGCTTGGCCAGTTTCACCGCTTCCACCGCCAGCTCCAGAATCCGCGCGCGCTTTTCCTCTAGCGTGCGACCGTATTTTTCGTCGCGGAACTTGCCCAGGATGTGAATATCGGATGAGCCGATTCCAGTGTGGATGCGCGGCCGCGCGGCCTTGTCGAGCGCCGCGCCGCAGGATTCGATATCGCTCGGGACCGCGCGCGAGAGGGCGCAAATCGTCGGGCCCTGAATCTCGCGCGAGATCTGCCGCACGGCTTCGAAATCGTCCGGCGACGAGGCCGGATAGCCGGCTTCGAGAACGTCGACATTCAAGCGGGCCAGTTGCCGCGCCACCGTCAGCTTGTCGCGGCTCCCCAGCCGCGTGCCCGCGGCCTGTTCACCATCGCGCAATGTGGTATCGAAAACCGCAACCAGATCGGACACTGGGAGACTCCTTGATCGTCAAAAAAGATTCGTATCTCCGATGTTAGCAAAAGGGGCTTAATATGCGAGCGCGCGCAAACAAGGTAGGACGGGCCATCGCCTTTTGTGGCCTGTCGCTGGCGCGCGGAAGACGGACGACAAAAACCGATCGTCTATCCTACCGCCGCGGCGTTCTTTTCGGCCTCCTTATCCCGGCATAAGCGTTTCAAATGAGCGGAGCCTGGCGCGCGTGGTTACACTTGAGTTCGCGAGTTTAGCTATGGTGGGTCTCAGCTATGCGTGCGGGGCGGTTGTGCCCCTGCTGGAGAAGACCATTTCGCAGGCACTGCGCGATGCAGCCGCGAAGTTTCCCGGCCGTGACGCGCTGGTCGTGCTGCATCAGAACATTCGTCTGACGTGGAGCGAACTGGACGCCGAAGTCACCCGCGTGGCGCGCGGTCTGGCCGGGCTCGGTCTGCGGCCGGGCGACCGCGCCGGCATCTGGGCCAGCAACTGCGCCGAGTGGGTGATGATGCAGCACGCCGCCGCGCGCTCCGGCGTGGTGCTGGTCAACGTCAACCCGGCCTATCGCTCCTACGAGCTTCGCTATGTGCTGCGCAAGTCGAGAATTCGGGCCCTGTTCCTGCACGAGAAAGATGCGCGCGTCAGCTACCGGGACATTCTGGAAGAATCGCGCGCCGGTGAAAACCTGGAGCTGGAACACGTCGTCTGGCTCGGCACAGAGACCTGGGACGCCATGCTCGCTGGCGGCATCGACTTCGCCGAGCGTGGCGAAGCGCACGACGTCGCCAATATCCAGTACACCTCCGGAACCACCGGTTCGCCGAAGGGCGTCATGTTGACGCACCACAACCTGCTCAATAACGGGATGGGGATGGCGATGGGCCTCAAGGCCACCGAGCACGACCGCATCTGCGCGCCGGTGCCGCTGTACCATTGTTTCGGCTCGGTGATCGGGTCGATGGTTTCGCTTTCGAGTGGCGCGACGCTGATTCTTCCTTCGCCGCAGTTCGACGCGCGAGCCACGCTGGAGGCTGTCCACAACGAGCGCGCGACCGCGTTGTACGGCGTCCCCACTATGTTCATCGCGCAGTTGACGCACGCCGAGTTCGATCGTTTCGACCTCACCAGCCTGCGCACCGGCGTGATGGCGGGCGCGCCGTGCCCCATCGAAACCA
>CAZFOP010000553.1:0-1777 GCA_964520085.1 uncultured Solibacteraceae bacterium
CGATGTGTATCGCCATGAACGGCGACCAGTTGGCGCCGGGCGAATACAGCGTCTCCACCAGCAACCGCAATTTCGAAGGCCGCCAGGGCAAAGGCGGACGCACATTTTTGGCCAGCCCGTTGACTGCCGCGGCCAGCGCCATCACCGGCGTGGTCACCGACGTGAGGACACTGCTTCCCGACGACCAGTTGGCATCCGTTCGCGAATTGCTAACGAGGACACTCGCATGAAGCCATTCACCAATTTCCGCAGCCGCCTGGTGCCGCTCGCGATCAACAACATCGATACCGACCAGATCATTCCGGCGCGCTTCCTGAAGACGACCTCCAAGGAGGGTCTCGACCGGCAGTTGTTCTGCGACTGGCGCTACGATGCGCGGGGCAACCCAAAGCCGGACTTCATTCTCAATCAGCCGCGCGCGGCGGGCGCGCAGGTGCTGCTGGCCGGCGACAATTTCGGCTGTGGCAGTTCGCGGGAGCACGCCCCTTGGGCGCTCACCCAGTTCGGCTTCCGCGCCGTTGTGAGCACATCGTTCGCCGATATCTTCACCGGGAATGCGCTGAAGAACTCGCTGCTGCCGATCACCGTCCCGCGGGACGTTCACGTGGAGTTGTTTGCGGCGGTTGCCCTCAACCCCAATGTCGCTGTCGAAGTCGACCTCGCTACCCAGACCCTCACCACGCCGTCTGGCCGCCGTGTGACATTCGCGATCGACGCTTTTGCCAAGTATTGCCTGCTCGAAGGCGTCGACGAACTCGGCTACATCCTGAAGCGGGAGGGCGCTATCCGCGCTTACGAAGCCTCGCACCCGGCGCCGATCAACACCGCGGCGTGATGTTTTTCGCGTAGGTCTGGTGGGGCATGCTTTAGCTTGCCAAGGCCCCGCTTGCGGGCGCATTTCTTTACGGCTCCTCATGGAATGGTTGCCGGGCCGTTCAATAACGTGCGCCGGCGCGCGCTGTTTTCTGCAACTTTTTGGCGTTTGCCCCATCCAGAATCAAGGAGGCAGGACATCACAGTGAAACGAACAGCGAGCGCGCAATGGCACGGCGATTTGAAGACAGGGAAGGGAACCGTATCCACCGCCAGCGGAGTGCTGGAGAATTCGCAATACTCCTTCAGCACGCGTTTTGAAAACGGCAAGGGGACCAACCCTGAAGAGTTGCTGGCCGCGGCTCACGCCGGTTGCTTTACCATGGCGCTTTCCGGCCAACTGGGGCAGGCGAACCTGGTCCCGCTGAGTCTGGAAACCACTTGCACCATCAGCCTGGAGAAAGTCGCGGAAGGCTTCGCCATCACCGAAAGCCACCTGGAGCTGAAAGCCAAAGTGCCCGGCGCCAACCAGGCGGCGTTCGACCAGGCTGTGGCCAATGCCAAGTCCGGCTGCCCGGTTTCCAAGCTCTACAACACCAAGATCACGCTGACCGCGACGCTGGAATCGTAAAGTGTTGCAGGTCCCGGCCTGCCAGAGCCGGGCATGCCCAGTGCCGCTCCCACTCGCGCCTCTGAAAATGGTACCCATAGTAGAAGGCGCAAACCATGGGGCTCGACATTCAGCAGCGGGAACATGAAGGCATCGTCATCCTCGATCTCAATGGACGCATTACGCTGGGCGCCGAATCGAGCGCGCTGCGCGACAAGGTCAAAGAGCTGAACGATGCCGGCAGCCACAACCTCGTGCTGGACCTGGCGCAGGTCGACTACATCGATAGCACCGGTCTCGGCGCCTTGGTGATGTGCGCCACCAGCCTGCGCAAGACCCACGGCAACGTGAAGC
>CAZFOP010000554.1:0-1771 GCA_964520085.1 uncultured Solibacteraceae bacterium
AACCCGAGGTTCTTAAAGCGCGAGCTAAACCAGAGTCCGTGTTGCAACAATGCAGCCCGGCGCTCCAGCGGACCCAGGGAAAAGAGTCTAGCGAGGCACTCCAGTGCCGCCGCGTCCCGTGGCCCGAGACGGCTTCGATATCGCTCTACAAAAGCGCCGGCAATAGACGAAGACTGAGCCACAATCTTCCGGAGCCGCTGCCTCGCGGCACCAGGAGCTGTAACGGCGCGCCGCAGAGCGCTTCCCAATGCACTGCTGTACGGGTCGGCCGTTTCATTGCTACCATGCCGCCGATACAAGATGGTCCGCTCGGGAAGCGGGATCAGACGGCCAAATGCAGCGGCCACCAGGGCGAGCCACCAATCCTGATAGGGAGCGGCAGCCGGTATGGGCAGTGCCGTTTCCAGCAAGGCCCGGTTTATCATCATCGTGGAACCCAATGCCGCGCTCTCCATGGCCACTCTAGGCGTTTCGCCGATGCGTGTCAGTCCAATGCGGGACCAGCGCCAATAAGAGGGAGTGATCGGCTGGCCGGTTCCGTCTATTACAGCCGCATCGGTACAAACGGCGGTGGGAGTCGTGACGCCGAACTCCGCCTCGGCGCGTCGCATGGCTCGCCACGTCCGCAGGATTTTTCCGGGAAGCCAGACATCGTCGGGGTCCGCCGACATGACCCAGGGTGTCGTTGCCGCCGTGAGAACGGCGTTGTAATTGCCCGTCACGCCGAGGTTGCGGGCCCCGGAATCGGGCAGGATCATCATCCGCTCTCCCAACTTGGTCTGCCAGTCGGCCAAGCGCCGACTGGTATCGTCGGTGGATCGGTCGTCGCGAACGATCAGACGCCAGGAGGTGATATCCTGGGCGAGAATCGAGTCGATTGTCTGCGCCAGCCAAGGCGCGCAATTGTAAGTCGGCATCGCAATGTCGACGGTGACGCTGGTAATCCCGTCGTCCCGTGCTTCATCGCGCGGCCCCATGGTATGCACCGTTTCGTCCCATTATCGCGGATTCGAAACGGCGTTTGCCGTCTATGTTCGTTTTGTGTGGAGGGAATCCAATGAAGTCTCCTGCGGATATGAAGATTATCCAGATCGAGATTACCAACGCGTGCCCAAAGCGGTGTTCCAATTGCACGCGTTTCTGCGGCCATCACAAAGAACCGTTTTTTATGGATTTTGAGACCTTTAAACAAGCTATCGCTTCTATGAAAGGCTTCAAAGGGATTGTAGGGATTATGGGAGGGGAACCCACGATCCATCCGGAATTCGAAAAGTTCGTGCGGTATTACCGCGACCATATCGGGTACGACGATTTCTCGACGGCCTGCTATGAGCCGACGTCGGACTTCGTTAAACATATTCTGGCCAACGCCTATAACGTGGACTACAGCAACCAGCGCGGTCTCTGGACATCGGTGAATTCCAAGTACTATGAGCATTTCGAGCTGATACAGGATACTTTCGGCTATCAGTTAGTAAACGATCATAGCCATCCCAGCATGCACGAGACTTTGATGTGCACCCGCAAAGAGCTGGGTGTCCCGGATGACGAGTGGGTGAAGCTCCGCGACAACTGCTGGGTGCAGAATCTCTGGAGCGCCTCCATCGCGCCCAAGGGCGCTTTTTTTTGCGAGATGGCGGCAGCCATGGATGCCACCCTCGGCGGTCCCGGCGGCTGGAAAATCGAGCCGGGGTGGTGGAAGCGGACGCCCGCGGATTTCGCCGACCAACTTCATTGGTGTGAGCTATGCAGCGCCGCACTGCCTATGCCG
>CAZFOP010000555.1:0-1757 GCA_964520085.1 uncultured Solibacteraceae bacterium
TCCTGGAGCATTTCCACGTCGCCGGCGACCTCGGGATCGATCTTGACGCTGAGCAAATTCTTCTGCCCGTCCATCGTCACCGTAATCATGCCGCCGCCGGCAGAGGCTTCCACTTTGATCTGCGCGATTTCCTGTTGCAGGCGCTCCTGCATCTGCTGCGCTTTTTGCATCATCTGCTGCATATTGCCGGGTAATTTCACTTGGGCTGCTCCTTCAGATTTCGGATGCGGCGGACCTCGCCGCCAAAGACCTCGCGGAAGCGCTGCACTTCTTCGTTGGCGAGCGCGCGGCCGGCGGCGTCGTCGGCCGGTGACTCGGCGAGCACCGCTTCCCGCGGGGCGGCTTCCGGCGAATCGCCGGCGATCAGTTTCAAGTTGAGCGGGCGCGAAAAAACCGCACGCACGGCTTCGTTGAAGCTGCTGTCCTTCAAGAACAGGTGGTAAGACTTGGGCGCACGGATCTGAATGTCGCCGCCGCTGACGGTGATCTGCGCGTTCTCGACGGCATCGGCGAGGTGGGCCAAGCCGCGCTCGGTGAGCCATGCGTGCAAGAGCTCGCGCGGACCGGCGTCGGCCATGGCCGCGGGCGCCAGCGCGTTGGCGCCGGAGTTCTGCGGCTCCGGATGACCGGATTTCTTGGCGCGATCGACTTCAAACGGCGATGGACCGGTTCGTACTGGCGCGGCGGAGACGCGCGTGGGCGGGCTGGGACGCGCGGCGGCCGGCGCGGGGCGCGATTCTTCGCCACTCAACTCGGCTAGCGCCTGTTCGATGGGCAGCAGACGGCCGGCGTGCACCAATCGCACCAGGCCGATTTCGAGATGGAAGCGCGGCTGCAACGAGAACTGCAATTCGCGAAACAACTCGAGCGACAGGTGCAGGTAGCGCGTCAGGTCCTCTTCGGAAAAACGCGCCGCGGTTTCGGCCAGGCGGTCGCGCTCGGCGGCGCTGGCGGCGATCAGCCGCGTATCGGAACCGGCGATGCGAGCCACCAGCAGGTTGCGAAAGTAGCGCGCCAGCTCGCGGCTGAAGTGTTGCAGGTTGTGGCCGTTGCGCTCAAGCTCGTCGACCACTTCGAGCATCCGGCGCGGGTCGCTATCGGTCAGTGCAGCGGTAACCTGCCCGAGCGATTCCAGCGAGAACGCACCGAGTAACGCGCGCACCGCGACGGCGTCGAGCTTCTGGCCGCAGCAGGCGATGGCCTGATCGAGCGCGGAGAGCGAATCGCGCACGCTGCCTTCGCCGGCCTGCGCCAGCACGGAGAGAGCCTCGGGCTCGGCCTCAATGCCTTCCTGGCCGCAGATCCAGGCCATGCGCGCGGTGAGCGCCTCGAAATCCACCGAGCGAAAACTGAAGTGCTGGCAACGCGACGCGATGGTGGCCGGAATCTTGTGCGCCTCGGTGGTGCACAACACGAACACCACCCACTCGGGCGGCTCTTCGATTGTCTTGAGCAGCGCGTTGAAGGCTTCGCTGGTGATCTGGTGCGCTTCGTCTATGATGAAGACCTTGTAGCGGTCGCGCGCGGGGCGATAGCGGACATTCTCGCGCAGCTCGCGCATTTCGTTGATGCCGCGATTGGAAGCCGCGTCGATTTCGATCACGTCCACGGTGCCGCCGCCGGTAATCTCGAGACAGCTCGCGCACACGCCGCAGGGCGTTGCAGTGGGACCTTGCACGCAGTTCAGACAGCGGGCGAGAATGCGCGCCACGGTGGTCTTGCCGGTGCCGCGCTGGCCGGAGAAGATGTATCCGTGG
>CAZFOP010000556.1:0-1756 GCA_964520085.1 uncultured Solibacteraceae bacterium
CCTCGGGACTCGAGGTAGCCGGCAACAATCCCACATTCGCCACACAGGGCGTGAGCGATTCCATGCTGACGCAGCGTCAATGGGGTGTCGCTCCGCGCATCGGCGTGGCCTGGGCGGTGCGGCCTAAGCTCACCGTGCGCGCCGGCCTCGGCATCTATTACGACCGCGGCGAATTCTTCAGCGAGTTCTCGCCCAGCGCCGGTGGTGGATTCAACGGGCCGTTCGGCGTCACACTGGCGCCGCCATTCGTGTCGCCGGTTTTCGCCGCTACCGGTGCCACCTTTGCCACCCCGTTCGGAACCACCGCTCCGCCGGTGCCGCCGGGAGATCCGGCCGCGTTCCTGGCGCTGCTACCCAATATTTCGCAGACCGAGTCCGGCAAATATCCGGCCGGCAATCTTTACGGTCCGTTCCTGTTCGGCGGATATGACGTCGGCAACAAGTTGCCGTACACGGAAAACTGGACTTTGGACTTTCAGTATCAGTTGTCGAACAGTTGGCTGCTCAGCGCCGGGTATGTCGGCAATCATGGCGTGCATGAGGTGCTGCCGATTCCCTTCAACCAACCGCTCATTGCCACGGCTTCGAACCCGGTCAACGGCCAGACGACGTCCTATGGGTTGAACGAGGTCGCATCCGAGACGGTCTCCACGGGTGAGTACTCCGGTAACGCGCCCGTGCGCGTGCCCTTTATCGGCTATGACATGAATTCGGTGCTGTATAAGGCCGAGGGCATCTCAACTTACAACGCGTTGCAGCTTCAGGTGCGCAAGCGGCTCTCGAACGGCCTCCAGTTCACCGCGTCTTATACCTGGTCGCACGCTCTCGACGAACAGAGCGGCCTGGGCTTGTTCTATACCGGCAACAATCCGTTGGATCCGATGGGCAGCTACGCCTCCTCGGACTTCGATCAGACGCACGTGTTTTTGATCAATTACAGCTACACGCTTCCCAAGCTGACTTCGAACAAGTCTCTCGGCTACGTGGTGAACGGCTGGACAATAGGCGGACAAACGGTGGCGCAGAGCGGCCAACCGTACAGCGTCTACGACTATTCCGGCTCGGTGGGGAGCCTATATTTCGGCACCGACGATGAGATCACCAATCCAATCGTTCCGCTGGCGGCCGGAGTCACTTCCAAGCAGGCCCAGTTACAAGGGACGACTGGCGTCAATGCTGGCAAGCCGGTCCTCAACGCCAACGATTTTGCACCGCAGTTCGTGGCTCCCGGGCAATCCGGCGTCCCTGCCTGCGACTCATCGGGATGCGATAACTACGAGTCGCTGTACGGGAATTCCGGGCGCAATCTCTTCCGTGCGCCGTTCGGGGTTCGTTTCGATATGACACTGGGCAAGGAATTCCAGATCGGCGACCACTACCGCGTGCGGTTCAATTTCGACGCATTCAACCTTTTCAACCACCCGAATTTCGACGCGCCCAACAACGACGTCGTGTTCTTTGCGGGATATGAGCCGCCGCCGGTATATCCGCCCGAAGGCAGTCTGGGAATGATCCAGCACACCATCGGCAGCCCGCGCTTCCTGCAGATGGACCTGCACTTGTCGTTCTGATCGCCGCATTAGGGGGCAGGCGTTCACGCTTAGCCCGCCCCCGTTCTTACGTCGACGGTACGCTCGATCTCCGCACCTTCCCAACGGCCGTGCGTTGGCTTACCATCTTCGGTGGTGACCAATTCATGGGAATCAAAACGGCGTTTGTGGGCCTGGCGGTTGCGCTGTCGCTCGCGGCGCAGACG
>CAZFOP010000557.1:0-1733 GCA_964520085.1 uncultured Solibacteraceae bacterium
CGCTCACCGTCCCCGGAGTGCTGGTGGCCGGCCACGCCCCATTCTGCTGGGGCAAGACGGCGGCGGATGCCGCCCACACCGCCGTGATTCTCGAATACCTCGCGGCCATGGCCGTCGAGACAATCGCCATCAATCCGGCGGCCCAACCGATTTCCGACGCCCAGCTCAACAAGCACTACTACCGCAAGCACGGCCCAAAAGCCACTTACGGGCAGACGTAACCTCACCCGTAGGAGCCGGGCACGCCCGGCCCGGCTTTTCGCGAAGCACTCAACAACCGCTCCCTCATCGGTGCCAAAGAACGCTGGCCACGGGTAAACACAGATAAAAGAACAACAACCCTCTGGACTTGCCCCCAGCTTTGAGACAAACTGGGATTGCCACACTCGCGTTGGTATTTGTTCCATGCGTTGTCAGCCGCGAGGGGGGCGATTCGGCCCTCACCGAAATGCCGCGGCTCGGCAAATAATGGTGGCACTGATGGCTCGCTCGCGATCCCGTCGTGGTACGAGAATGGGACGATGGCGGATCGCAGCGCACTATGACCACTCTTTTCGATAGCGAGTCGTTGCCGCCCGCCCGTGAGCGTCTGGAAGAGGGCGCTGTGCTCTTGCGCGGCTTCGCCAGCTCGAAGGCGCCCACGCTGCTCGAAGCAGTGGCGCGGATCGTGCAAGTAGCGCCCTTCCGCCACCTGGTCACGCCCGGAGGTTACACCATGTCTGTGGCGATGACCAACTGCGGCCGCGTCGGTTGGGTATCCGACCGCACCGGCTATCGCTACGACCCCAAGGACCCCGACACGGGAGCGCCTTGGCCCTCGATGCCCAAGGAGTTCCTGGACCTCACCGCGCGTGCCGCTGCCGAGGCCGGCTTCGCCCATTATGATCCGGACGCATGCCTGATCAACCGCTACGTCGTAGGCGCTAAACTTGGCCTCCATCAGGACCGTGACGAAAAGGACGCCTGGGCTCCCATCGTCTCCGTCTCGCTGGGCCTGCCTGCCGTGTTCCTCTGGGGCGGCAAACGCCGCTCCGATCCGGTGCGCCGCCTACTCCTCGAAAACGGCGACGTCGCGGTGTGGGGCGGTCCCGCGCGTTTCGTCCATCACGGGGTCGCTCCGCTCAAGGACGGGCAGTATCCGCTGACGGGCAACACTCGCATCAATCTTACCTTCAGAAAGGTGTTCTGGGGATTCCGGCGAAGCTGAACGCTCGTTCCGGAGGGAAGCCGAACGGCATTCCAGAATGATCCCGAACACCATCGGGGCGTAAGCGACGCTGGCTTGTCCCCTCCTCAACGCTGAAGCGGCCGGAGCGCGCAGCGCCCTGATTCGCGCTCGCCAAAAACGCATCAGACGGTGCATCCCCGCACGCCGACTGAAGCCGTTGCCTTTATATACCTTGACAAGCATATGCTCTGTGGAGTATACCAAGAGAGTGGAAAATGTGTTCGAAATCATTGCGGAGCCGAACCGGCGCGCGATATTGAGCCTTCTGGTCTCGTCACAACAGTCGGTTGGAGAGATCGAGCGTCAACTTCGTATGACGCAGCCGACTGTGTCAAAGCACCTGCGAGTGCTGCGAGAGGCCGGTTTCGTGGAATCCACCGTGGACGCACAGCGCCGTCTCTACCGGCTGAAACCTGAACCACTTCAGAAGGTGGATGCCTGGCTGGCTCCGTTCCGTCGGTTCTGGTCCGCTCACATTGATGCACTCGAACGCCACCTCGACCGC
>CAZFOP010000558.1:0-1724 GCA_964520085.1 uncultured Solibacteraceae bacterium
GGGCGTATTTTCTGGGCGGCCGCGAGGCGCCGTGGTGGGCCATCGCGCTATCGATTGTGTCCGCCGAAACCAGCACACTGACGATTGTCGGCACACCGGCCCTGGCGTTCACCGGCAACATGGGGATCCTGCAACTCGTGCTCGGTTACCTGCTTGCCCGCATCATCATCTCGGCGCTTTTTCTGCCTCAGTACTTCCGCGGCGAGATGTTCACCGCGTATGAACTGATGCGCCGGCGCTTTGGCGAGCGCATACGCAAGCTGACGGCGGCCATCTTCCTGGTGACGCGCGCGCTGGCCGAGGGCGTGCGTGTGTTCGCGGTCTCGCTGGTGATTTCCATCGTGCTCGGCACCGGCGAGATGGCGTCCATCGTTCTCATCAGCGCTCTCACACTGTTCTACACCTTCGAAGGCGGCATGACGGCGGTGATCTGGACCGACGTGGTACAAATGTGCCTGTACGTATCCGGCGCGGCGCTCAGCCTGATCGTGATTTTAGAAAAGATTCCCGGCGGCTGGACGCACGCGGCAGCCGTGGCGGGAGCGGCGCACAAGTTCGCCATCTTCGACTTTCATTTCGCTCCCACGATGGAATTCCTTGCGCGGCCGTACACGTTCTGGGCCGGCATTGCGGGCGGCTGCTTCCTGACGACGGCCAGCCACGGCACCGATCAGCTCATGGTGCAGAGGCTTTTGAGCGCCCGCAACGAACGGGACAGCCGCAAGGCGCTGCTGGCAAGTTGGGGGCTGGTGGCGTTTCAGTTCACCCTGTTTCTGCTGATCGGCATCCTGCTGTGGGTCTACTATGGCGGCCTTGGCAAAACCGCGCCGGCGGCAGATCGCATCTATCCGCAGTTCCTTTGGAGCTGCCTGCCGCCAGGGTTAGCTGGGCTGGCGATTGCGGCCATTCTGGCGGCGGCGATGGCCAACCTGAGCGCGGCGCTGAATTCGCTGTCCTCCACGGTAGTGGTGGATTTTCTGGGTGGCAGCGCGGGTGCGGCCGGGGAACGCGGAGCCGTGCGGCGAGCGCGCCTGGCCACCGCGGCGTGGGCGGCTGCACTGGTGGGGATCGCATACGCGGCGCGCCACTCGCACTCGGTGCTGGAGGCCGGGTTGACGATTGCCGCGATCCCATCGGGCGCGCTGCTCGGCGTCTTTCTGCTGGGTGTGCTCACGCGGCGGCCGGGCGAGTGGGCCGCGATCGCGGGAGTGGTGGCCGGCCTCGCGGCGGCGCTGGCAGTCCGTTTTGAAACCCCGATTGCATTTACCTGGTATGTCATGATTGGAGCCACGGTGACTTTCTGCGGTGGTCTGGTGGCGTCCTGGCTGGGCCGCGCCCTGGCGAGGATGCGATGACGCGCGCGATTCCAGTCGAACTGAAACGAGATTTGGGCCCGTGGGCCGCGGCCTCCCTCGTGGTCGGCACGGTGATCGGCAGCGGCATTTTTCTGGTTCCCCACGATATGATTCTGCGCGTGGGCAAGCCCGGCTGGGTGTTCGTGGTGTGGATGTTCGGCGGCCTGCTGACGCTGGCCGGCGCGCTGAGCTACGCCGAACTGGCCGCAGCCATCCCGGAGGCCGGCGGCGAATATGCGTACCTGCGGGAAGCTTACGGTCCGCTGTGGGGATTCCTGTATAGCTGGACGCAGATGTGGGTGGCCAAGAGCGGTTCGATTGCCACGCTGGCGACCGGATTCGCGATCTATCTGACGGCGTTCTTTCCCT
>CAZFOP010000559.1:0-1723 GCA_964520085.1 uncultured Solibacteraceae bacterium
GCGGCTCAAGCGGCTTTCCAGTACCGAGTTCAGTACCTTAGAATAGCGCCCCAGAGTTCCCGACGCGAACAGGCCGTTGCGCGCCGACCGCACCAGGCCGGCCTCGCCGGAGACGGCAATGCGCCCGTTCACCGGAGTCGTTTGCGCCGCGCCGCCGGTGGCAAGCGCCGGCATCGCCACATCGTAGCCGCGAACATTCTTGCGTATCTCCTCGAACACGGCGTCCGGGGTCCAGGGCCCCAGCGCGGCCGCCGCTCCCATTTCGCGCGCCAGGAAGCCGATGATTTCCAGATCCGCCTTGGCGCCCATGGTATTGATGGCGCGCTTGAGCCGCTGCACTTCGCCGGTACCGCTGGTGACCGTGCCATACTTTTCGTAAGCGCAGGCGGCCGGCAACACGACGTCGGCCTGGCGCGCGGTTTCCGTGAGGAACAAGTCCTGTACGACGAGGAAGCCCGCTTTGCGCGCGGCGTGTTGCAGCGGATTGGCGCCGATCACCCACAGCACGCTCAACTCCGTCGTCGTCATTTCGTCGAGATGCAGTCCGGTTTGGCCCGAGGGCTGGAATCCCGGCAGCAGCTCCGGCGCGAGGCCCATGTCGATGGCGCCGCGCGAATTGGCGTAATCCATCAGGCAGACGTAGTGCACGGGAATGCCGAGCGATTCGCCGAAGTCCACCAGCTTGCGCAGTTCCCCGCCCTGATAAGAATCGTCGAACAGGATCACCAGCTCCGGCTCGGCCTTCAGCTTGTCGCGCAGCGATTCGTAATCGCGCCCGCGCACTTTCGCGGCAGCGTATCTGTCTTCGCGCACCGGGTTCGGCGTCACCACGTAAACGTGCGACTGATGGTGCCGCCAGTTGGCGCGAATCTGATAAGACAGCAACGGATGCTCCAGCGCCAGGTCGGCGCCCAGAACCAGGAACGCCTTCCGCTCGTATAGGTCGGCCACCGTGGCCAGCAAGGCCGGCTTGCCGCTCAGCGCATCGAGCAACGTGACCACGTCGCCGGTGCGACGATGATCGATGTTGTTGGTCCCGAGCACCGTCCGCGCGAACTTCTGCAGATAGTAATTCTCTTCGTTGGTGGTGTGGTTGGAACCGACGACGCCGAACGTGCCCGCGCCAATCGTTTGCTTGAACTTGTCGGCGACGGCGGCCAGCGCCTGCGACCACGAAACCTCTTCCAGCTTGCCGCCGACGCGCACGAGCGGTGCTTGCAGGCGCTCCGTATGATCGTAGAAATCGAAGCCGTAGCGGCCCTTTACGCAGAGAAATTCGCCATTGATCCCCGAGCGGTCGCGATTATTCCCGCGCAGGATCCGGTCATTGCGCGTGCCCAGCGTAGTCTTGCAGCCATCCGAGCAATGCGCGCAAATGGTGCCCACGTGGGTCATCTCCCAAGGCCGCGTCTGGTATCGATAAGTCCCGCTGGTCAGCGCGCCCACCGGGCAGATATCGATGCAAGCGCCGCACTCGTCGCATTCCAGATGGTCGCCATGGTTGGGGGCGATCTCCGAAACCACCCCGCGCGCGACCACGCCGAGCGCGTTCACCCCCATGCCTTCATTGCAGACGCGCACGCAGCGGTAGCACAGGATGCAGCGCGGCGCATCGAAAAACACGACGGGGGAAAATTGTTTTTCCGGCGTGTGAACCTTGGTTTCCGTGTACCGGCTTTCGCCCGCGCCGTAGCGGAACACCATGTCCTGCAGCTCGCACTCG
>CAZFOP010000560.1:0-1720 GCA_964520085.1 uncultured Solibacteraceae bacterium
GACAGGTTCGCGCGGTCCACTTCACACCTGTTGGGGGCACTTGAGGAATTTCGACAGTTAAATGTGGATTTTTGCAGCTTAAATGAAGCCATAGACACGAGTTCGATTATGGGTGTCATTGAGCAGTTGAAAAACACCCGGGGGTGAGCACTTCAAAAACACCCGCCTAAAAACCTAATATAGTGCCCCCAGTGGGCGCTATTTTTACTCCTTTGTTTCGTGTTTGCAAGCCGTGTCAGATTTCTCTGGTTTAGCGGCTTTGTCCTTCAGTCTGTAACTCCTGCCTGTGATGCTTACAATTTCCGCGTGGTGCAGAAAGCGGTCCAGAATAGCTGTAGCGGTCGGTACATCGCCGATCAGTTTGCCCCAGTCCTCTAGCGGCCGGTTGGAGGTCATCACCGTCGAGCGCAGTTCGTAGCGGCGGTGAATGATCTCGAAAAGGTACTCCCCGGAGCGCTTGGGCAACTGTTTCATGCCCATGTCGTCAATTAACAATAAATCAGGCTTGAGATATTTGCGCATCAGCCGGTCGTCGTGCGAGAGCAGTTCGTCTTGCATGAAGTCGTGGACGACATCGAAGATCGAGCGGTACAGCACGATGAAGCCCAGCCTGACCAGTTGTTGGCCAACGGCCTGGATGAGATGACTTTTTCCCACGCCTGGCGGCCCTGCCAGCAAGTAGTCTGTCGCCTTGCGCACAAACGCGCCGGTGGCCATCTCGTAGAACTGCGAACGCTTGAGTGAATTGTTGAATCTCCAGTCAAAGTCTTCAAGCGTCTTCTGGTCGCGAAAGCCAGCAGCTTTCATGCGCCGCTCGATCTGGCGGTTGTTCCGCACCGTCAGTTCGTCCTTCAGGATTAGCTCCAGAAACTCCTGATGGTTGAGATGATTGCCAGAGGCTTCTTGCAGCCGAACCTCCAGCGTGGTGGCCAGGCCCGATAGTCGCAGTTGTCGCAGTGCGGCTTGTAGTCCTTCATTCATGTTACTGCTCCTCCTTGGTTGGGCGCTCGCTCACGTGGAGCGCCGCGGTTGTTTGCTGTTTAAAAAATCGCGAAGCGCTCCTTCATCTGTCCAAACTGGTTTGTTGCAGGGGCCGCAGGCCCGCCGTTTCCGTTATTCTGTTGCCGTTCAATTGAGGGCAGGCTCAGTGCCGTTTCTGAGCCTGCCCTCTATTAGCCCGTCGTTTTGTTGCTTTTGTTCCGGCGGTGTTAGCGCTGGCTGTTGCCAGGAGTTTTCCCCATTGAAGTTGACCTTGACCAACGTGCCGTAGTCATGCAGGTTGCGGATGATCGGATGCTCGTCCATGAACTCGAACTGTTCTTGCTCGACTGGATCTTTAAGCAGCGCCCGTAATTGGCGCAGATGATAAACGCCATGCTCGCAGGCCAATTCGCAAGCTTCTTCCACCATCTTTGGCGAGTATTGCCTCGCCAAAGCCAGTAGCCCAACCAGCACGCGCACTCCGGCAATGCTGCGTTCTTTAAGCATCACTTCCGCCCAGCGAGCGGCTTGTGGCCCGATACTGCGCACACGGGACAGCAGTGCTGTCGCACCGCTTTCCACCAGCGCGATCTTCTTCGATGAAATATCAGCGTCGGCTGTTCTGAAGCGGCCTGGCTCTTGCCGCGCATGCAACCTGATTTCCACAAACTGCGTGTTGAGAATTCGCACCAAATGACTGTCCCAGCGCACCCAAACGGTATGCCGCATGTACTCCGGC
>CAZFOP010000561.1:0-1718 GCA_964520085.1 uncultured Solibacteraceae bacterium
AGACGCTGTGGCCCGGCGTGCCGGAGGACGAAATTCCCATCGGTTCGGTCACCAACGGGGTGCATTTCCGCTCCTGGATTTCCGCCGAAATGAACCAGCTTTACGATCGCTACCTGAGCCCGAAGTGGCGCGAAGAGGGCGCCGACGTAGAGCTGTGGAAGCGCGCCGAAACTATCCCGGCGGAAGAACTCTGGCGAACCCACGAGCGGCGGCGTGAGCGCCTGGTGGGCTTCGCGCGCCGCACGCTGCGCGTGCAACTGGAGAGGCGCGGCGCCTCGCAGGCGGAAATCGACGCCGCCGACGAAGTGCTCAATCCCGACGCGCTCACCATCGGGTTCGCGCGCCGTTTCGCCACTTACAAACGGGCCACCTTGGTGCTGCGCGACCCGGACCGCCTGGCGCGCATCCTCAACGATCCGCAACGCCCCGTTCAGATTCTCTTCGCCGGCAAGGCGCATCCGCGCGATGACGCCGGCAAGGCTCTTATCCAGCAAATCATCAAGCTCGCGCAACGACCCGAATTCCGCCGTCGGATTGTCTTCCTGGAGAACTACGACCCGGCCGTGGCGCGTTCCCTGGTGCAGGGCGCCGACGTCTGGTTGAACACGCCGCTGCGGCCGGAAGAGGCCAGTGGTACCAGTGGCATGAAAGCGCTCGCCAACGGCGGATTGAACCTTAGCATCCTGGACGGTTGGTGGGACGAGGCCTGGCACCCGGCGACCGCGGATCAGCCTTTCGTCGGCTGGGCCATCGGCCGCGGCGAAAAGTACGACAACCGGGATTATCAGGACCAGGTCGAATCGGTGGCGCTGTATGAGATTCTGGAACACGACGTCATCCCGGCCTTCTATGAGCGCGGCGCCGACGGCCTGCCGCGCCGCTGGATCGCGCGCATGAAGTCCTCCCTCGCCACACTGTGCCCCGAATTCAACATGCAGCGCATGGTGACCGAGTACGCCACCGATTTCTACCTGCGTGGCCATGAAAGACACCGGCACCTTACGGCCGATCGCTTCGCTGCCGCCCGCGCGCTGGCCGCCTGGAGCCGTCGCATCCGCGACAACTGGGGACAGGTGGCCATCGAGGGCGTGGACGCGCTGCCGGCAACGGAGTTGCGCAGCGGCGGCGAAGTGGAAGTGCGGGCGCGCGTCCGCCTGGGCTCCCTCAATTGCGACGAGGTCTCGGTGGAGCTCTATCTCGGCATGCTCAACGCCGATTTCGAACTCTGCGATGCCGCCGCCGTACCGATGCAGAAAGTGAGCCAGGCCGCCGACGGCGTGTACATCTTTGCCGCCCATTCCGCCGCCTGCCGCGAAAGCGGAATGCACGGCTACACCGTGCGCGTGCTTCCCTATCACGCCGACGAGCCGCAGCAGTTCCTGCCCGGCCTGATCCGCTGGGCAAACGTGTAGGTGGGGCCTGCTTTAGCTTGCCCGCCGGACTCCCAGGTCCGGGAAGCCGCGCCACATGCGCGAACGAAAGCTGCTTAGGCTTCAGACAGCGTTTGCGAGGATTCTCGATCGCTGGCCACATCGGCGAAATGGCGACGTTTCGCTCGTTTGAGTTGGATTCGAATTATAGGCGGACCTCTTCTTCATGAGAGAATAAGGACGGAACACGGGTCCCGAATGCCTGGGCAACCAGTAAAACTGTTCGCCAGCCGTGCGGAGCGCTATCCCGAGCCGGACGGGGCGGACATCGTCCAAGGCGGCGCAAGG
>CAZFOP010000562.1:0-1688 GCA_964520085.1 uncultured Solibacteraceae bacterium
ACCAGAATGCCGGCGACTTTGCGGTCGGCGATCATCACATCGTTGGGCCAGCGCAAATCGCAAACGATGCCGGTGGATCTGGCGATGGCGTCCTGCGCCGCCAGGCCCAAGGCGAGCGTGAGCACCGGAGACGGCGCCAGCACCATCGAGCAGTAGATTCCGCTGCCGGCTTCGGAGTGCCAGGTATGACCGTTGCGGCCGAGGCCGGCGGTCTGCTCTTCGGCCAGCACCACCGCGCCCAGTTCCAGCGACGCCGCCACGCGCATGGTCGAATCGATGGATGCGTAGTATTCGATCTGGCGGTCGGGGAACTCGCGCCGCAGGCCGTCGATGTCGAGCGGCGTCATTGGTTCGATCCCGGCTCTCCTGACGATGGCTGACAACCTGGCGCGGGCACGCTGGCCAATGAAAAAAGGTCGAGACGAATCTCGACCCAGCAGGCTGAAGCCTGCGCCACGGCGCCGGGTGGATGAGGCCGGTCACTCAATTGCGCGAGCCTCATGCGGCGCCCGGGTCCAGCTTGGCGCGCTGCGCTTTGTATTCGGCCAGCTTCTGGCGCAGGCTCTCGACGACGTGCGCCGGAGCGCGGCTGAGAAACTTCGCGTCGCCCAACTGCCGTTCGATGTTGGCGATGTTCTTGTCTAGCTGCTCGCGCTCTTTATCCTCGCGCTTGCGCTGCGCGTCTTCCTGCGCTTTGGGCAGATGCAGCGCCAGGTCGAACTCGGGGCCGGAGCGGATGCCCGGCGCTTTGGGAGCCGCCTCGGCTTTCAACTCCAGAGTCACGTTGGCCAGCTTGCGTATGGCTTCGGCATTGCGGCGGGCCACGTCAATCGCGGATCCGAGGGAATATAGCACGCCGGCGACTTGCAGCTTGGGATCGAGTTTCGCTTCGGTGCGCAGCGTGCGGGCGACCGTCACGATCTCCTTCAGAATGCCGATTTCGCGCTCGGCTTCGGCGTCGGTTGCGTCCTCGCGGAACTGAGGGTAGCCGGCCTGCGCAATCGAAACCGGGCGTGTGGCGCGATCGATAGCCAGCCGCTGCCACAGCTCCTCGGTGAGAAACGGCATCGCCGGATGCAGCAGCCGCAGGGCGGTTTCAAACGCTGCCAGCGCGTTGCGCCAGCCCGGCGTGAGACGGGAATTCTCGCGGAATTCGAGCTTCTTCAGCTCGAGATACCAATCGCAGAATTCGTGCCAGAAGAAGTGCCACAGGACTTGCGCGGCTTCGTGGTAGCGATAGGTTTCAATCGCGCGGTTAGCTTGCGTGGCGCAGGCGTTCAGACGGCTGAAAATCCAGCGGTCCTCGATGGGAACCACGCCGGTAACAGGGTCTGCCTCCGGGCGGAAGTCTTCGAGCCTCGCGGGCAGCCAGGGCTCGACGCCGCAGTATTCCATCTTGCCGAGCAGGAAGCGCGCGGCGTTCCAGATCTTGTTGGCGAAGGCGCGCGAGCTTTCCATGCGCTCTTCGGTGAGCACGATATCGGTGCCCGGCGCGGCGCCTTGCAGCAGCGCCATGCGGACCGCATCGGTGCCGTACTTTTCGGTCACCACCAGCGGGTCGATGGTGTTGCCCTTGGTTTTCGACATCTTCTGCCGGTCGGCATCGCGCACCAAGCCGTGGATGTAGACTTGGCGGAACGGCACGTCGCCCATGAATTCGATGCCCAGCATGACCATCCGCGCCACCC
>CAZFOP010000563.1:0-1688 GCA_964520085.1 uncultured Solibacteraceae bacterium
CGTTCATCGAACCGTCGCAGGCCATTCGCGATTTCGGCGTCAAGCTGAAGCTCAACCCGGTGCGCCGTTTGCTGAAGGACCAGCGCGTGGTGCTGGTGGACGATTCGATCGTGCGCGGCACAACCAGCCGCAAGCTGGTGCGCATGGTGCGCCAGGCCGGCGCGCGCGAAGTTCACCTTCGCATCTCCTGTCCGCCGACGATTTCGCCGTGTTTCTACGGCGTGGATACGCCCAACAAGTCCGAGCTGATCGGCTCCAACCACACGGTCGAAGAAATCCGCCGCTTCGTGGAAGCCGATTCGCTGGGCTATCTCTCCATCGGGTCGTTGCGCAAAGCAGTGGACGACGACGAGCGCCACGAATACTGTTACGCCTGCTACACCGGCGACTATCCGACCGAGTTGATCAACATAGAAGGTCTGATCGCCGGAAGTCAGAAGCGTTAAGCTGGGGACATCATTTCCCAATTCAGCAAACCTGTAGTAGGGCAAGCTAAAGCATGCCCCACCAATACGGCGCGTGGCTTCGGTCGGGTATGCTTTAGCTTGCCAGAATTTCGTATTCGCCCCCGGCATTGGATCTCCCCATGGCTCTCTCTCTAGACGGAAACTCGCTGACCATCGCCGAAACTTGCGCCGCTGCGCGCGCGCTCACCGCGCCAGTGAGCCTCGCGCCGGCTGCGCGCGCTGGGATGGAGCGCTCGCGCGCGGTGGTCGACCGCCTGGCGGCCGGCGACGATCCCATCTACGCGGTGAACACGGGCGTCGGGCTGCTCGCTGGTGTGCGCATCCCGCGCGAACAACTGGACCAGTTGCAGCGCAACGTGGTGCGCTCGCACGCGGCCGGCGTGGGCGAGCCGCTGGAGCGCGAAGTCGTCCGCGCCATGATGTTGATCCGCGCCAACGTGCTGGCCAAAGGCTTCTCCGGTATTCGCCCGCTGATTGCCGACCGGCTGTGCGAGATGCTGGGCCGTGGCGTTACTCCGGTGGTGCCGTCGCAGGGCAGCGTAGGCGCATCGGGCGACCTGGCGCCGCTGGCCCACATGGCGCTGGTGTTGATTGGCGAGGGCGAAGCCGAATTCGAGGGCGCCGTGATCGAGGGCGGGGAAGCGCTGCGGCGCGCCGGTATCCAGCCGGTCGATCTGCATCCCAAGGAAGGCATCAGTCTCATTAACGGCACGCAAGCCATGCTGGCCATCGGTTGCTTGGAACTGGAAGCCGCCGAGACGCTGGCTAACACAGCCGACGTGGTAGCCGCGCTCACGCTCGATGCGCAACGCGGCACGCCGCGCGCCTTCGACCTGCGCATCCACCAGGCACGCCCGCAAGCCGGCCAACTGCTGAGCGCAGCGCGACTGGTACGTTTCTTCGATGGTAGCGAGATTCGCGAATCGCACCGCGGTTGCGGTCGTGTGCAGGACGCCTACTCGCTGCGCGCCATTCCGCAAGTGCACGGGGCGGTGCTGGACGCGCTGGCCGAAGCCCGCCGCGTTTTCGCGATTGAGGTCAACTCGGCCACCGACAATCCACTGGTGTTCGACTCCGAAATCCTTTCCGGCGGCAATTTTCACGGGGAGCCGGTGGCACTTCAACTCGATTTTCTGGCTATCGCGCTGGCCGCGCTGGCCGGCATTTCCGAGCGCCGCATCGACCGCCTGGTGAACCCCGCGCTCAACGAAGGCCTGCCCG
>CAZFOP010000564.1:0-1673 GCA_964520085.1 uncultured Solibacteraceae bacterium
CGGGCGCCCTCCGGCGCCTACGTCACGCGCATGTGGCCGATGGAAAAAGTCGCCGAAGAGGCGGGCATCGCCAAGCCCGACCATCAGCATCAACGCGGCCTGTGGTTCGCGCACGAAAAGGTCAACGGCATCGATTTCTGGAATAACGAAGCCACTTACACGACGCCCAACCGCGGCAAGATCGTCCTCGCCAATCTGGACGAGGTGAGAAGCGGCAAGGAGCACGGCTTGATCGCCGCCACTTTCGACTGGACCGATCTGGCGGGCCACAAGTTGCTGACCGAATCGCGGCGGATGACGTTCTATGCCGGCTCGAAGCTGCGCGTCGTCGATCTCGACTTCACGCTGACGGCGGCGGCGGAAGCCGTCACGTTCGGTGATGCCAAGGATGGCGCTCTCGGTATCCGTATGCGGCCGGTGCTACAGGAAACCGGCGGCTCCGGGCACATCACGAACGCCGACGGTTTGGCGGGCGAGAAACAGCTTTGGGGCAAGCCATCGAATTGGTGCGACTACTCCGGCGCGGTGAACGGCGAGAAGTTGGGAATCGCGATTCTGGACCATCCCGAAAATCCCCGCCATCCCGTGCGGTGGCATGCCCGCGGCTACGGCCTGTTCGCGGCCAACCCGTTTGCGCTGGCGGCCTTCACGGGCGACCAGACCAAGAATGGTTCATTGACGATTGCGCCAGGCCAATCCGTGCGCTTCCGCTATCGGATCATCGTCCACGAAGGCGATGCGAAGGACGCCGGCATCGCCGCCGAGTGGGCCAAGTACGCAGGCGGCAAATGACGGAAGAGCGGCTGCGGATGGACTCAGGCAGACCGCCGATGGCTCGCGGACTTATTCCACTAGCTTTGGGAACATCGCGCGGTCTAGAATGCGGCGCGTCAGCTCTTCGATCGTGATATAGTCGTCGCCGTCGCGGTAAAAAATCTTGTCGCCGGCCAGCACTCCCACTTCGACCAGGTACGGCTCGCCGGCACGATCGATGCGGAATCCGGGGAGTTTCAGATCGTTGGAAATGACGATTTCCGACCGCGTCGCCCAGCGGCCATCCACCTCTTCGCGTACCTCGATGCGCATACGGCCGGAAACGAAATGGATACTAGCCGACCGTGGGCCAAACGTTTCCGTGTACGCTTGCACGCACTCCACCAGGCTTTCGTGCAACTCATCGAGGGCGGTGGGCAGCCTCTTCCGGATGCCGTCCTCACGCTCCCGCCGGTCCATCTCCTCGGTAATGCGCATCTGTAGCCACTGTAAGTTCATGGGACCCTCTATAGTACCAGGGTGAGGCAATGAGCGGTATGGTACCGATAGTATCTGATACTCACAATATATAGCTTACTAAGGTTATATACAGTGCTGCCACTGTGTCACCCCAATGGTCCTCTGACCGAGCGTGCCACTGTTCATCGATCCTCCCGGCCGCCTTGCAGCGCGGGGTGATTCCCGTTCAACCGACGATGGCTCACCGCCCGGTGGCGTTCCGTCGCCATCTACGTCAAGTCGGCACCGTCCGCCCAGGCCACGGATTCGGCATAGCATGCGGTTAGGGTCTGCGGTTTCAGGCCGGCACCTGGGGCAGCAACCCCCAGCAGGTCCCAGTCCCCTCGCTCGTAGGCGAGCACCAGCATCCACACCGCCGGCATCACGTCCCCGGGCCTCGG
>CAZFOP010000565.1:0-1650 GCA_964520085.1 uncultured Solibacteraceae bacterium
CGGCGTTCGATGGCGCGGCCGTTGCGAGAGTCGAGTTCGAGATCGGCGAGCGTTTCCAGTGCCTGCGCGAAGCCCAGGTTCTTAGTCGCGGCGTCGGCGATCATCTGATCGAGCTGCTTGCTCATCGTGGTCAGACTGAGTTGATTCAGTTTCAGATGCAAAGAGGTCACACGGTTCCTTTCGGGATTGCAGGATGAAGGCGTCATATTCAGTTAGCGAAAGCGGGTCGGTGGCGAGGTCGTTCAACTCCGGTTGGCGGAGGCGAACCGGCGGTTGCACCTCGCGCGGCGCTCGTTGCTGGCGCAAGATGTTGGCGATGTAGTCGGAGCCAAAGGCGCGTGCTGCGCCAGCTTTCTGAACCGCGCTGGATACTGCCTCGGGGCCGTAGTCGCGAATGAGCTCGAACAGTTCGCGCACCTGACGGGCCAAGGAGCGATCCGTGTCGGCGAGTTGTCGAAGATACGGCTCGGCCACGGGTCCGAGCAACAAAACGAGCCGCTGCTGTGCGGCCGAGCGTTGCGCCGCGGCCATTTGCGCGTAGAGTTCCTTCTGAAAGCGTTCGGCGCCGAAGGTCTGGCCGCGTTCCCAGCAACGCGCATAGCTCACGATCTCGTGCGTCTGATCGTAAATGGTCAGTGAGGAGGAATCGGTCTTGACAGTGAGCTTGTGACCGACATAGCGCGGCGGCACGCAATAACGGTTTCCGTCGAAGGTCAGCCGCAGATCCTTGTGCACGAGAGCTTCGATGCTGTCGCGATAGTCCGGTGTGAGGACTGGCAAAGGCCGGAGCGCCTCGGGCTGGAAGCGGTCGTCGGGAGCCTGCCCGGTTTCTCGGTGTTTGCGCCGGTTGGCGACTTCCTGGAGCCATCGGCGAGCCTGCGTGTTCACATCGCTGAGATTGGCAAAGGAGCGTAACGGCCAGAAGTTCTGGCGCACATATCCGATGGCGCGTTCGACTTTGCCTTTTTCCCAGGCTGCGGCGACGTGACAGGCCCGCGGAATGAAACGGCACTCGCGCGCGAAGGCGAGGAAGCGGGGATTGAACCGCACCAGGTTGCCCTCGTGCTCGGCGACGGCCGTGGCGAGATTATCGAACCACAGTTCCCGCGCGCAGCCACCCAGGGTCTGGAAGGCATGCATGTGACAACGCACGAAAGTTTCGAAACTCTGGCTGTGCGTGAACTCCAGGTACATCTTGCGGCTATGGCATTCCACCAGGCAGAAGGCGTATAGCTTGCGCGGCGTCCCGTTGTAGGTCAGGGCTCCAAAGTGTCCCCAATCGATATCGAAACGGTCGCCCGGCGAGGGTTCCATGCGTACGTAAGCCCGGCGCAACACGGCGCTCTTGCGCACAGCCTGCAGATAATCCTTGAGGATCGTGATGCCGCCGTCATAGCCGAGCGTTTGCAGCCGTTGGAATAGGACTTGAGCCGGCGCTTGTGCATCCTGCTGCAACAGTTCCGCCACGGCCGGCTTGAAAGCATCGAGTTTGCTGGTGCGATCGCGATGGCTGGGCGGCGGGGCCGGGGTGTCCAGGTACTTGGCCAGCGTGTGGCGGCCGATGTGGAGGTGACGTGCGATTCTGCGCTGAGGCCACTTCTCGACAAAGTGCAGGCGGTGGATTTCGTTGATCTGTTCGGGGCTGAGCAT
>CAZFOP010000566.1:0-1619 GCA_964520085.1 uncultured Solibacteraceae bacterium
AGGATGGCGCGGCGGGGCCACGCCCTCCGCCGCGGCCAATAGCGCATCCAGCCGCTTGCGCACCGCGCTCAGGCCGGCGTCGGGTTTCGCGGCTTCCGCCTGCGCCCGCAGCGCCGTTACCGCGGCCGCCACCTTGTCGCGATTCTCTCGCACCAGCGGAATCCGCTCGCCGTTCAGTTCCAGACCCTCGTCGGAAACCGCGGCGGCAATCAGCCGGTATGTCTTCGGCGAAATCGGCATGACGTCCACCAGCTTGAAGTAATTCGCTCCGAACTCTTCCAGGTAATGAATCTGTCGATCCGCATGGACGCGGCTGACGCCGGCGTGCGTCTCGCAGAACTGGTCCCATGTCAGGCCAAGTTGCTTGTATTCCCCGCTATCGTGGATGGCCTTTAGGCACTCGGCATCGGCGGCCGCGCACCGGTTGGCGATCAGGCCAAACGCCTGATGACGCCCCAGCCATGCGCCCAGGTTCATCATGGATTGCGGCTGGATTCCCTCTTCCGGTTTCGTAGTCTGGTTCATCGATCCGTCCAAAAACGAACATCGTGTTCGTTTTTCACCTTTCTCATATTGAAAACAAAAGGGATGAGACCTCAAATCCGAGCCTGTGTTCGGATCCTGGGGCCTCATCCCTGATTCGATGCTGACACACGCCCCCGCGCGTTCCCGGCGCCCGGCGACGCAAATGGCTCAATCGATGGGAAAAAGAAACTTCGAATCGGCGTCACCGGCAAAAACGGCCGGCGCTTCCGCGGTCTTTTCTCACTTACAGCCTGCTCAGCACCGGCCGCACTTCGGCCATCGGCGGATCGAAGAGCGAGGGCTGGCTGGGGTCGGCGAAGAGCGCGGCGTAATCCTCGGGCGTGAAGGCGCGGGCCAGGCGCGCCGCAAACGTGTCGCGCAGGACGCGCGCATAATGATCGACGTCGTAGTCGCGCGGGCTCGCGTCCGACTCCTCTTCCACCAACGCCGCCGAGCCCGTCTTCGTGCGATACACGCGGATGCGGTCGCCCACGGTCCAATTCACGCGGCCGCAGGCCAGCAGAGCTTCGTACGGCAACTCCTTGCGGACCCCGCGGGCCTCGTCGTAGCGGTCCGGCGATTTCGTCAGGCGCACCAGCGACGAGACGGCAAACGCCGGCAGTTGGCGCGCGCGCAGAGCGTCCAGCGTGGCGACGTAAATGTCGCGCACGCCTTCCACGTCGCCCGCCAGCAGACGCGCGATGGCGCGCCGCAGGAACGTCTCGCCGAACGGTTCGGCGCGGCTGGAACGAAAGGCCACGCCGCGCAGCAGCAGCGTCCCGTCGTAAGCCAGCAGCGCGTAATTCTTGGGCTCGTGCGACAGCATGGCGGCGTAGCGGCCGTCGAATTCCAGACGCACCAGTTCCGGCAGCAGTGCGGCCACTTCGGCCACTACGCGACGCTCGTCGGCTTCCTGCCATCGCTCGGGCACGGCGAAATATACGCCGTCGGTGTCGGCTTCCATCAGCGTGACGCCGCGAGCCGCCAGTTCGCGGCACATCAGGTCGAGCGTTTCGCGGCCGCGGCGCGTCACTTCGTTGGCGGCGTGCACGTCGGCGAAACGCGTCAGCTCGCCGCCGGCGGCCAGGTACCCG
>CAZFOP010000567.1:0-1554 GCA_964520085.1 uncultured Solibacteraceae bacterium
GCTCTCGCGCGCCTATGCATTCTTTCTCGACTACTATCGCGAGCACAAGCTGGACAATACCTATGCCTACGAGGGTGTCCTGGGGGCGCTAGCCGCGCTGCGGCGCTTCCACGAGCACCTGGATGGGCCGGCGCGGCTGATGGCCGTGCTGACCAACAAGCCGGTTCGCCCGGCCCAGGCCATCTGCGAGGCTCTGGGCCTCGCGCCTTACTTCCTGCACATCTACGGCGGCAACAGCTTTGCCACCAAGAAGCCCGATCCGGAGGGACTGCGCGCGCTGATGGACGA
Source organism: uncultured Solibacteraceae bacterium (assembly GCA_964520085.1). Lineage (GTDB taxonomy): Bacteria > Acidobacteriota > Terriglobia > Bryobacterales > Bryobacteraceae > Bog-375. Next base: position 289 of record CAZFOP010000567.1, read on the forward strand.
GGCCGGGGCGCTATCTCAGGAGACGGTGGTGATCGGCGACAGCCAGGTGGATGTGGAGACGGCGCGCAATGCAGGCGCATGGTGCATCGGCTGCACCTTCGGCCTTGCGCCAGAAAGCCTCAAGGACTATCCGCCGGACGTACTGGTGGATTCGCCCGCCGAATGGACGGCGGCGCTTGAGTCTTGCCGGTAACCTATCCGTGGAAATGCGAACGCCGCTTTCATTGCCAACGCTGTACTCTGAATTCATGGAGATGACGGCTGCCGAAACTTCGCGCCACCTGCGCATCGTCCTGCCCGGCGGCAGCGGCCAGGTGGGCCAGGCGCTGGCGCGCCACTTTCAGCAGCAAGGCCATCACGTAACCGTGCTCACCCGCGGCCCTTATTCCGCGCCCTGGCATACCGTTCACTGGGACGGCGAGCAGACCGGCCCGTGGACCGAGTATCTGGAAGGCGCCGACGCCTGCATCAACCTGGCCGGACGCAGCGTCAACTGCCGCTACAATGCTGCCAACCGGCAGGCCATCTACGAATCGCGCATTCATTCCACGCAACTGCTGGGCAGGGTGATCGCCTCGCTCGCCGAGCCGCCGCGGGTGTGGCTGAACGCCTCGGCGGCCACAATTTACGAGCGTGCCTTTGACGCAAACGGCGTCGATCTGCCTCTGGATGAAGCGACGGGCGAGTTAGGCGGCGACAAGCCCTCAGCCAACGCGAAGCCACCGGAAAATCGATGGCTCCAGCGCCGCGGCTTTTCCTCCCGCGTGGCCCGGGACTGGGAGGCTGCCTTCTTTTCGGCTGAAACGCCGCGCACGCGCAAGGTGGCTCCGCGTAGCTCCGTCGTCCTCAGCCCCACGGCCGGCAGCGCCTTTGGCGTGCTCTCCAATCTTGTCCGGCTCAGCCTCGGCGGCAGTCAGGGCAACGGACGCCAGTTCGTCTCCTGGATTCATGAAACCGACTATGCGCGTGCGATCGAATTCCTGATTGCCCACGAGGAGTTGCAGGGGCCTGTCAACATCGCCGCGCCCAACCCGCTGCCCAATCGCGAGTTCATGGCGGCGCTGCGCTGGGCCTGGGATGTGCCCAACGGGGTGCCCGCGCCGTCGCTGGCCATCAAGCTCGGCGCAATCTTTCTGCGCACCGAGCCGGAACTGGTGCTGCAAAGCTGCCGCGCCGTCCCCGGACGCCTGCTCAACGCCGGATTTGAGTTTCAGTTTCCCGACTGGCCCGAAGCCGCCGAAGACTTGGTGCGGCAATGGAAGAGCA
>CAZFOP010000568.1:0-1527 GCA_964520085.1 uncultured Solibacteraceae bacterium
CTTCTTTGGGCGGCCTGGGGCATCAACCGGGACGACGGTCGCCGCACCGCGCCTTCGGCATCCAACCATCAGGAAATCGACGTGTATGTGATCGCCGCGGACGGAGCGTACGTTTACGACGCCAAGGCGAACACGCTGAAGCCGGTGATCCAGACCGACATCCGCAAGTTGGCCGGGACCCAGTCGTACGTTGCCGACGCGCCGGTCAATCTGGTCTACGTAGCCGACAGCGCCAAATTGGGCGGCGACGATCCGGTGAAGCTCGGTTATGCTTTCGCCGACACCGGTTTCATCGCCCAAAACGTGTACCTGTTCTGCGCTTCCGAAGGGCTGGGTGCGGTGGTAAGGGCGTCGGTGGATCGTGCCGCTCTGGGCAAAGCGCTGAACTTGCGCGCCGAGCAGCGGATCACGTTGGCGCAGAGCGTGGGCTACGCGAAGAAGCCCGCCAACTGACGCGTAGCAACGGGCGCTGCCGGGGGTAGACTCTCGTAATTGAAATGATAGAAACTTCTGATACCATTCCTCGCGCAAGTCTAGTAAAATAAAGCTTGGTTGTATTAACTTTTGGACAGAACTATGGCTACAAAACGCAATAAAGAAAACGATATCTCGATTCCCGCTGCCGCCGCCCCCGCGCGCCGCAAATCCGCCACCACGCCCCGGGTCAAACACGGTCTTAAGAGATCGATTACCGCTGCCTCGCCGGAAGCTCAAACCATCGTGGAAGTGGTCGCCATACAGGCTGGCTCCACGCCAGCCGAGAGCGAAATCGCGGTTCTGGCTTACACTTACTGGGTTGGCCGCGGCTGCCAGGGTGGTTCGCCCGAAGAAGACTGGCTGCGCGCCGAGCAGGCACTGCGTGCCAGGGCTTCCGATTAGCGCTCGGGTCGCCGTCCGGTTGCACGCTCGCGTTTACTTATACTTTCGCATCACCGCCAACAGGCGGCCTTGGATTTGCACGTCCCGCGCCGGCACCAGGATGGGCTTCAGCGACGAATTCGCCGGCTGCAGACGGATGATGCCGCCCGGCTCACGATAGAACCGCTTCAGCGTGGTCTCACTTCCGCCCACCAGCGCCACCACGATATCGCCGTCCCGAGCTTCCGGAATCCGCTCCAGCAGGATCAAATCGCCATCGCAGATGTGATCCTCGATCATGGAATCGCCGCGGACCTCAAGGGCATAGGTGTCCCCGTTGCCTGCGAAGTCGGCGAAATGCAGTTCTTCCCGATGCTCGATCGCTTCCACGGGTGCGCCAGCCGCGATGCGGCCCAGCAGCGGCACGCCCGGCCGCGTGCGCTGCCGCTCCTGCAGGAACTTAGGGCTAAGCTCGATCGAGCGGCTTTGGTTGAAGCCGCGCTTCAGGTAACCCTTATGTTCGAGCGCGGTGATGTGCTTATGCACGGTTGCCAGCGACGCCAACTGCAAGCCGTGTGCGATTTCGTCGTAACTGGGGCAATACCCCTGCTCATCCCTGAAGTCGGCAATCAGGTCGAGCAACTGTCGTTGCCGTTTGGTCAGCGCCAT